>JAFOHJ010000223.1 GCA_017421885.1 Clostridia bacterium | reverse complement strand
TTGGGTAAAGACTCTGGTGGAATCAATGTTCTGAGGACATTACCTATTCTTAGCGGCAAGTTTGAAAAAGCTTTAATGTTAAGAGCTTTACAGAGGCCGATGTTGCCAGAGGTTATCTCACACCTGCTTCAAAGCCTTTTGAAGAAGTCGTTGATCAAAGCGGCATTAAATATGTTCTCGCAGGTGCATTTGTTCTCATTTGCATACTATTCGCTGCAAACGGCGGCGGCATAGGCAGCGGCAGGATAGATTACACCCTCAGACGTCTGCCTATAAGCGAAGAGCGTATCCATATGATGTGGGCCGTTTATTTCTCCCTTTGCTTTATGATTCTGCTGGCATGGCAGGCAGCTACACTTCTCATTTTCATGGGTGTATATGCCGCCTCCCCTCTTGGCTTTATCTTCCACGGCCAGTCGCTGTTTCTCGCAACATGGCGCTGCGATCTGCTGCACAACGTAATGCCTGTCGGAAACCTCTTGGTGCTGGCGCGCAATATTATCCTCTGCGCCTCACTGGGCATCACCGCCTCATGCTTTTCCTACAGGCTCAGACGCGGCACAAAGTTCCCGCTGTCCTTCCCTCTTCTGATGTCCTTTGGAATGACGACATTCCTTGGGGAATACAGCTGGATAGAGCTTCCTATTATCGGCATCTGTTTCTCGCTCGTTACCCTGTTTTTCGCTGTAAGCAATGCAAGAGGTGACCGATATGACGGATAAAAAGCTCAGATATTATCTGCCTTTGGGCATCGAACCTGTCTCCGAGCTCAAATGGCTGGCAGGCGGCCTGACCGGATGTTGTCTTGCAAGTCTTCTGTTTTTTGTCAGGTATTTTGAGCACTACAGCACTCTGTTTGAGACAGTCGGCAAGGACCGAGTCATTATCAGCGGCGCTGCGCTGCCACACTTTGCATATATTGCCACTGACTGTTTCAGCCTATTTATATCCTTCTCGGCGGCAATGGTATATCTCGGCATCTATCATTACTATTATCACTATATGGGCAGCAAAAGCATCTACACTATGAAACGCCTTCCCTCATTTTGGGAACTTTGGCGCAGATGTATCACTATCCCTTTTATCGCCGGAGTTGTCTCGCTGCTCATTGCATTTATTCTTCTGATGCTCTATTTTGCATTCTATATGTTGGTCACACCCGATATCTGTATTGTGCCCGGCCAGTTTGATACCCTAATAAGTGTTTTTTCCGGAGGTGTATTCTAATGATCGAAATAAAGAATCTAAGTAAGCGTTACGGCATTGGTTTCGGCGGCAAGCTGGCTGTCGACAATCTCTCCCTCACCATAAACAAAGGCGAGATAATAGGTCTGTTCGGCGGAAATGGCGCCGGCAAAACCACTCTTATGAAATCTGTTCTCGGCCTGCTTGATTATGACGGCAAGGTCACCCTCGACGGAGAGAAGATCACAAGAAAGAATATCTCAAGGCTGTCTTTTGCCACAAGCGAGCATTCCTTCTTCTCCAACATCACCCCAGAAGACCATTGCGAGTTCTATAAGGCAAACTTTCCTGATTTTAATGAGGCCAGATTCGATTCGCTGATGAAGTTCTTCGATCTTCCTAAAAACCGAGCTCTCAGAGGCTTCTCTACCGGCCAGAAGAATCAGTTTGAGGTCATCCTTGCGCTCTCCCAGGGCGCCGAATACATCTTCATGGATGAACCCTTTGCCGGCAATGATATATTCAACCGCGAAGATTTCTACAAGGTCCTGCTGGGTATCCTCGATGAGAATGAAACAATCATCCTCTCGACGCACCTTATCGAAGAGGTGGAAAACTTCGTATCCCGCGCAGTCGTTCTCAGAAACGGCAGGCTTATTGCCGATGTTTCGGCCGATAATCTGGCTGACCGCGGCCTTAGCCTGACCGCCTTTATTAAAGAAACCTACGGCTATCAGTCCTCCCGTGTCAGAGATGCCCTCGATGCCCTCTCCGGACAGGAGGACGGAAAGGAGAACCGATGAAACGTTCACTCATCCTCATATCTGTCTTATCGGCAGTAGCTTTTATCTTCACTCTGGTCACCTCAGTTATCGCATCTGACCAGGCCGATAATATTAAGGTTATTAAAACACCCCTTTACGGCGATCCTATGAAAGCCGAAGGTATTGAAATGTCTATCGATCTGCAGATGAACCGACATCATTTCTGGGATATAAAGCATATGTCCGGCAAGGATGGGTATACCGATGTGGATTACGATCATTATTATCTGGGATATAGCGAAGAAAGCACTCCTGAGCCCAATATAAGCATCGACCTTTTCACTCAGGGCGGTATGTCCAGCTCTCACCCCATCAACCGTGAGGATAGAATGGATGCAGACGGCTTTATGCT
>JAFOHJ010000222.1 GCA_017421885.1 Clostridia bacterium | reverse complement strand
CTGCATCTTCCTTTATCACTGTCAATGACGAAATCGAGCTTGATGTTTCAACCGAAGAAGCATATCGCGGAAAAGGGTTGGCCTCAGCCTGCATTTCGTTCATGCTGTAAGATTGCGCAAAAAGAGGAATCGTCGTCCACTGGGATGCTCAGAATGAAACTTCTCTCCACTTAGCTAAAAAATTTGGTTTTGAGCAGGAGTGTACCTACTCTGTCTATTTCCTGCCTAAACGAATTACAGACGAGACGGTCGCGTTGTTTGTTAAGGAGTGATCGATATGCTTACTGTCAGGACTCTCGAGGGGGTCACATCCTCCGAACTCTATGAAGTATATAAAGAAGCCTTCTGCGATTACCCCGTCGACCTGGGGTTTGACGAAAGAAAGCTCATGCTGATCCTTCACAAGCTGGGCGGCAGGCCCGAGCACTCCTTCGCCGCTTTCGAGGGGGATAGGCTCATCGGCTTCGCCTCCTGCGGCATCCGAACCTTCAAGGGCCGCCCCACCGGATATGTTGCCCTCACCGGGGTCAGCATCCATCACCGCCGTAAGGGCGCGGGAAGGGCCATGATGGAGGCTGCGAAGGACCATTTCAGGGCCCTCGGCATAAAGCACTTCCTGCTGGAGGTCATAAGCACCAATGCCCCGGCCTATGGGCTTTACCGAAGCGTGGGTCTCGATACCTCGCGCGTTTTCGGCTCCTATGCCCTTGATAGCAAGGGCGATATGCCTTCTTGCGATATTGATATCCGCATCATGACACCCGATGAAGCACCGTGGGATGTTCTTAGCTCTTTCTGGGATTTCCCGCCCTGCTGGCAGAACAGCATCGAGTCTATCGGCACCATCCCCGACATCGAGCTGGTGGCTGCCGCATACGAAAGAGGCGAAGCGGTGGGCTATGCCGCCTGCAGCTGCCGATCCTGTGCCATCGATCATCTTGCCGTCAGAAAAGACCGGCGAAACAGAGGCATCGGCTCGGCCCTTATGGCCTTTATTGCCGAACATACCCCTTCTCAGGGCATGAGCATCGCCAACATCGAGGAGGGCTGCCGAAGCCTTGAGGATTTTGTAAGGCACCGCGGATTCAGGCATACCCTTTCGCTCCACGAGCTTGAGATGGAGCTTTGATAAAGATGAAAAACCACCCTTTACCGAAAGGGTGGTTTTCTTGTTGTATGGAGTTGTTATCAGCTGAATATGACGTTCTGGAAGGGAAGATGGGGCACATAGCCGTGGCCGACTGTGTAGAGCACATATGTGTCGGTTTCGAGGCCCTCATCAAACTCGAAGGACATATTCATGGGGTCGGGTTCTGCGCAGATGGCGATATCCACCATGCGTCCGCCGCGGTAGGCTGCAAGATAGAAGGTATAGCCTTCTGTGTCTTCAAGGCTGACTGTCAGATCGACCGTGATGCCGTCTTTTGCGATGGTATAGTCGGCAGATGCGATCAGGTCGCGGACATAGACGATATAGGTGGCTGTCTTATCGAGGTATGTGACAGTGACCGTCTGAACGCCCTTGGTCATGGGATCATAGCCCGAGATCATGTCGGGAGTCAGGGGGATCTCTTCGGTATAGTCGTCGTAGGAATCGAACACGACGGTCAGATAGCCGCCTTCAAGGTCGAGAGGCTCGCCAAGGCAGTGGGAGAGCTTTTCGGGCTGGGTCAGAGTCATGGAATAAACAACGCGCTCAGACACATAGATCTCGAAAACGCTGGTGAATCCGTTCCATGTGGCG
>JAFOHJ010000027.1 GCA_017421885.1 Clostridia bacterium | reverse complement strand
GCTGATGTACCTTGTTGGGGCTCTTTATCATGCCGATAAGTAGGTTTTCGGTTCCTACTGTCATTGCCGCAATAGACAGTGGTCCGGTTACCGATGCGCTGACCGATATACGGTCGCCAAGACGTTCCTTAACCTTTCTGACAGCATCAAGAATAATGGGCAGGCGGCCGTCCTTGTCTACATCGACAAGCTTTGCATGCTCGGCATCCTTCAGCCTGAGAGCCGGCTTTGCAAGCTGAGCCACATTGTTCTTTGTATACTTGATCTCCGATCCCATGGCCTCGGCCATGCCTCTGAGCGAGGTGGAGATGCCGGCGCCGTCGGAACCAAACTTATTATGGATGTATTCCTCTACCTGGCACATGATCTCAGACGAAAAATAATATTCATCCATGCCGGCTCCGATGAGATAGGACATGGTCTCGCCGCCGTCAAGACTTGCGGGGATACGGTCTACTGCTTTTCCCTGTCCATAAAGTGTCGTACGTTCGATACTCGAAAGCTCGTCTTTGGGAACTTCAAGGCCGTTAAGATATTTTGCGATAATATCCATGGCTTACTTTACCCCCTTGATCTCTTTCATCATCTTTACTGCAGAAGAAGCATCGGTAGTATATGCATCGGCTCCGATATCATCGGCAAATTTTTGCGAGATGGGACCGCCGCCGATCATGACCTTGTATTTGTCGCGGATGCCGCGCTCAGAAAGCATATCGATGACCGTCTTCATGCCGCCCATAGTGGTCGTCATAAGTGTAGAGAGGCAGATAAAGTCAGCCTCTACCTCTTCAGCCTTATCGACAAACTCAGCAAGAGGTACATCACGGCCGAGGTCGTATACTTCAAATCCGCCCGACTCGCTCATTATCTTAACGAGATTCTTGCCGATATCATGTGTATCGCCCTCAACAACACCGATGACCACACGGATCTTTTCGCCCGTTGTTTCCTGCCTAATATGAGGCTTAAGAACATCAATGCCAACATTCATGGCATAGGAGGCTGTAAGGACTTCGGGCAGGAAATATTCGCCGCTCTCATAAAGCTCACCTACCTTGTCCATGCCCGGAATAAGGCCGCCATTGATCGTTTCGGCAGCGTCATATCCTTCGTTCAGAGCCTGATTGCACAGCTCTTCAACGATATCTTCTTCCATTTCAACTACATTTTCAGCAATGGCCGCAAACAGATTTTCTTTTTCCATATGTAGTCTCTCCTAAGGCCTTATTTATTTCTTCGGGAAGATCATGCATCCCGCAAACAGATTCTCGTATCCTTCGGTCTCTGCAAGCTCCATGTATTCCATCTTAAGAGCAAGCTCTTCCATTCTTTTCTTTTCCTCATGAGACATAAGCGCCATGTATGCACCTGTCTTTGACGAGTTGCCCACATATACAAGCTTATCCTTAACCTCGCCGGGAAGTATGCCCACACCCACAAGCGAATGTGCCGGAAGGTGTGCGCCAAACTGACCTGCAATAAGAACTTTATCAAGGTCATCCATACCAATTCCCGCCTTGTTGAGCAGAGCTGTAAATCCCGAAAGGATCGCTCCTTTGGCAAGCTGGACCTGTCTTACATCATCCTGCGTTATCAGCATATTATCATTAAGAGCAAAGGCTCGTTTGACGCCCTGAAGAATAAGGCGGCTGTCGCTGCCAGGGCCTTCTGTGCTCTTTTTTACAAACACTCCCGATGGCTTGACATAGCCTTTATCGAG
>JAFOHJ010000221.1 GCA_017421885.1 Clostridia bacterium | reverse complement strand
AGACCTTCGTGGAAGGCTTCGCCATAGGGGACAAAGAGATAGGCTTCGTTCTGATATTCGGCGCAGTGGTATTTGATGCTGCCGAGGACTGCCTCTGCGTGAGCGTCGACACAGGCAGGGAAACCGTTATTGCTGAAAGAATAAAATTTCTTTACAAAGGGCAGGGCCTCGTCAGAAAAGTGCATTGCCTTGAGTCCGCCGCCGAATACGGGGTTTTCGCAGATTATGCTTCTGAGGTCGACGGTCCTGCTCTCTATGATTTCTGGAAGCTCGGGAAGGGCCTCCAGCAGAGCTTGGCTGAGCAGGCCTTTTTCATAGCTCCAGCGCAGGAATACTGCAAGATGGCTCCATGCCGACAGCTCGGGGGTCATCAGTCTCATCTCATGGATCTTATTGAGGTGGTCAAAGCCGTTGTCAAAGGGCTTGCCCCAGTATTTTACATCTATAGGGTCGCCGGTGTTGAGGTCCACCGCGCTTTCGCCGGCCAGTTTTGCAATATCATGGGCATCCAGCTTCACTCTGATATGATTGAAATCAAAGAAATCGGCATCGGCGGTATGGTCGAGCACTGCCTCGAAGGGGACATTTATAGCGTCGGGCAGGTGAACATAGTAGGCTCTTACATCGTCCATCTTATAGAAGGGTGGGATGGGATTTGTCGGGATGACGGTCTCTATATTTTCACCGACAAAGTAAAGGCCGACGATGTCGCCGCTTTTCATCTTATAGAATCGGGGGCTGGCATAGAAAATGTCGGTTTTCTGTACCATGTGAAGGTATTCCTCGAGGCCCTGAAGTGTTCCGCCCACCTGGTCGAGCTCTTTGCGGCCGAGGAAGATGGGATAGAGAGCGCCAAAAACGCCCATATTGTCCTTTTCGCCCGAGATAACATCGCCGGTCATCTTATTCATGGCATTTACACTGGCCTGAAGGTCGAGGGTAACAAGGCCCTGAGCCTCGTCGACAAAGATCTCTTCGTTGTCACGGAAGAAGCTGTCAGTGCCGGTGTATTCGCACAGCTTGAGGGTAAGGCGATAGGCCAGCTCGATATCGTGGGGAGTATTGGGGAGAGCGAGGGAAATATGGATATGGTCGAACTCGACGGTGAGGTCGAAGCCGCGTCCTATGCGTTCTTCGCTGTAGAGGACGTTGTGATCGCCGGTCACGCCGATCTGAAGGCAATAGTTCTGGTCTAATGTGCCGTAGCTGAGGTTTTCGAAGGCGGCGAGAGCCGCAATCGAAAGATCGGGCATATTATCGGGATCAAAGGGGATCTCTATATTAACAGCCATTGGGTATTTTTCTCCTTTATGCGATGGGGATGAATACAGTTTAGCATAGTAAACGACTTTTTACAACAAAAAGCCTTTCGTTCAGCTTGATAATATGATAAAATAATAAAAAGTTCTTTGGATCATGCTGCAAAGGGGGGAATGAATATGAAAGAGAAGAAAAATGGAACAGTAGGATATACTATAGCTTTGCTGTTTTTTACATTTATTGCTTTCCCGTGGATCATCCTTTTCTTTGGTATGCTGTTCGAAGAAATTGATAACAGTATGACTTTGTTGTTCTCAGAAAGTCCTGCAAAACCGGAAATAAGATATGGAGAGTTCCCATTTACGCTTGTGTATGAAATAGAGGGAAAAGAAAAAGTAATCGAAGATGTTATTGTGTGTGAATATAACGGAATTGAGATAGATAAACGTCAACAAAGAAAAGTTCGTGTCTGGGATGGGTATATAAAATCTAACTCTTTAGAATATATCAAACTGATTGGCTTGTACGATGAGCTTGGAAATGAATATTGCAGGGTATGTTTCGATTGGTGGGATGCAGAATATTATATGGATGATAGGAGTGAACATAGTAATGTCGCACCTAATACTATAGCTAACAGAATAATATATTATCGTAGGGGCGACACGAAATGGGTAGAGAAAAAAATGAGTTCTCAAGAGGCTTATGAGGAATATGGACTGCGGATAATTAGTTGGGAATGTGCACCAAAAATAAAAAATACTTTTAAATAAAAGAAAAGGCTCCCCGAGGGGAGCCTTTGGTTTTGTTTTAAGCTTAGCAGGTAGCCTTGCTCTGTGTGTGCAGATCAGCTGCGAGGATAGCTTCCTTGCGCTCGAGGACATCGTCGCTCTTCAGCTGAGCGATGAAGTTCTCTGTGCCGATACGCTCGATGAACATACCGAAGCGCTCGCCGGTCTCGCCCTGCTCACGAGAGAGCAGCAGAGCCTTCTCGACCATCTTGAAGAGTTCTTCCTTTGTATAGACCTCGTCGATAACTGTAGCCAGGCGCTGGCGCTTGCCCCAGATACCGCCGACCATGATCTTATAGCCGACCTTCTTCTCAGAGATGCAGTCAAAGTGGCATGCATCGATGCACTTGCCGCAGTTGTTGCAGAGGTCCTTGTTGATCTCCATAACGCCGTCTTCGTTCATCGAAGCAGCCTTGATGGGGCAGACGTCGATAACGCCGCACTTCTTGCAGCCCATGCAGTCGTCCTGCTCATATTCGGGAACGCGCTGGCCCATGATGCCGAAGTCGTTCAGGCCGGGCTTGATGCAGTTGTTGGGACATCCGCCAACACCGATCTTGAACTTGTGGGGCAGCTTTACATCATACCAGCCCTTATAGAAGGTCTCGTGCAGCTCGCGTGCCAGAGCCTGTGTGTCGATGAGGCCGTGGATGCAGACTGTGCCCTTGCAGGGAACTATGGGGCGGACGCGTGCGCCTGTGCCGCCTGTGTAGAGGCCTGCTTCGCCGATGAACTCGTCAAAAGCTTCGATGTTCTCGTAGGGAATGCCCTGGACTTCGACTGTCATACGGGAGGTCATGGCAACTGTGCCGTTGCCGAACTTGACAGCAGCTTCCGAGAGCTTGTTCATCTCTTCGGCTGTCAGTGTGCCGTCGACTGTGATTACTCTTGCGATAAAATGCTCGCCATCGTTTGTGATGACATAGCCGCGGCCCTTAAGAGCCTTTTTTACTTCAGGTGTAAGATTTGCCATAAGTATATTTCTCCTTTATGTTAATCTGTTTGGATGTCTGGATCAGTCTTCAAGAAGGCTTGTATTGAATGTAGTGCCGCCTTCGAGAACGCGTGTGTTGGTGTAGCCATAGTGCTTCAGGCGGTTCTGCAGGAGGTAAGCGCGCTTGCCCTTGTTGCAGATCAGCAGGAGCTTTTCGTCCTTGCCAAGGCCTTCGACTTCGCCGTTTACCTTTGTCAGCTCGACATAGGGGTGAGCCTTGAGCTGGGGCTGAAGGGAGGTGTCAATGATGCGATAGCCCTCGTGTTCGCCGCGCATGAACTGAGCGGGAGTGATAGTCTCATATTCGCCCTCCAGCTTATTGAGCAGAATGTTGACGGCCGTTTCGAAGGGATGGATGGCTGTCGAGAAGGGAGGCGCATATGCAAAGTCGCAGTACTGCAGGTCTTCGAGGACAGCGCCGAGAGAGATAGCTGTAACCGCTACATCCACGATTTTATCGACATTGCCCTTGCCGAACACCTGAAGACCCAGCAGCTTGTGTGTGGCCTTGTCGGCGATCATCTTGATGATGAAGGGGTTGGAGCCGGGATAATAGTGAGCCTTATCGTCGGAAACGGTGATAACTGTCTCGACATCATAGCCGCACTCGATGGCTTCCTTTTCGCCGAGGCCGGTGCGGGCAAAGTTGATTCCGGGCATCTTGGCAACTGCTGTGCTGAGAACGCCGGGGTAGGGGGTGGAGTTCTTGCCGGCGATGCTTCTTGCGGCCAGTCTGCCGCAAATGTTGGCTGTCGAGCCCATTGCCGACCAGCGGCGGGCGCCGGTCACGCGGTGAGTTACAATGGCACAGTCGCCGCAGGCATAGATGTCGGGGTCATTTGTCTGCATATATTCGTTAACGACCAGGGTGCCCTTGATCATTTCAAGGCCACTTTCTGCGAGGAAGGCTGTGTTGGGACGGAAGCCAAGGGCGAGGACACAGGCATCGGCCTTCATGGCACGCTTGCTTGTCTTGACTTTTTCTACCTTTGTCTCACCGAGGATGGCTTCGAGGCCAACTCCTGTGAAGGGCATGATGCCTTCGCCGGCGATCACATTCTCGAGATAGCCTGCCATTTCGGCATCGAGCAGGTTGGGGAGAACCTGGGGAGCGATATCGATGACCGATGTCTTAACATCGCGGAGATTGAGGTTCTCGGCGACTTCGAGGCCGATAAGACCTGCACCGACAACGACTGCGCGCTTGATCTCGCCCGAGTCGACAGCTGCTCTCAGCTTATCGGCATCTTCGGGAGAACCCATATAGAAGACGTTCTCGAGGTCAACGCCCTCGCAGTTGGGCACAATAGGCGAAGCGCCTACTGCGATGACCAGCTTGTCATAGCTGTGTGTAGAGGTCTCGCCCGATCTCGAAACGGCAGTGACCGTCTTGTTTGCACGGTCTACGGCAGTAACTTCGGTCTCGTTGATGATCTTTGCACCGGTCAGGGCTTCAAAGCTCTCGGGAGTGTTTACAAACAGCTCGGAGCGATGTTCGATGACCTGGCTTACATAATAGGGGAGGCCACAGCCGGCATATGAGATGTCAGCGGATTTTGTGATGATGGTGACTTCGGCATCGGGAGCTTCGCGCTTGAGCTTGGCCGCAGTCTTTGTGCCGGCGGCAACACCGCCGATAATGAGGATCTTCATTTCAAATCGTCCTTTCTATCGAAAAATAGGCTGGATTAAAAAGGGAACATAATTACTTTAATGATACCACCGATAGATGTATTTTTAAACTACAAATTATCTACAGAAAAACATTAGTAAAAGCTAATGTTAAATCGGAGATCAGTGCTCAAAATTGCGGCATACCTTCATGAACTGAGCCATTGCTGCGGTTATAAGCTTGTCCTTATGGTATACAAGAGAGAATGAGCGGTTAAAATCCACATCGGGAATAGGGCAGCTCCAGACGAGGCCGTTTTCAGCATGCTCCCGAACAAGTCGGTGAGAGATTATAGTGGCGGCATGGCTGTGCATTACGGCGCTTATGATGGCATCAGCGGTGCAGCACTCCCAGGGTGAATTCAGTTCGAGATGATGGGTCTTCATGGCTGTTTCCACCTGCGAACGTGTGCCGCTGCCATGTTCTCGCAGTATGAGGGGCATTCCGTCAAGTTCCCGGATGGATACATTCTCTCTGCCGTAAAATGGATGTTTGGGGCCGCACACAAAGGTCATTTCGTCATCCATAACATGCTCAACGATAATATCGGGGTGTTTTATCATGCCTTCGACAAAGCCTATATCCAATTGGCTCCTGAGCAGTTTCTCCTCAAGAATGTGGGTGTTGGCAACTGTCACCTCAGGAATGATGTCTTCATCAAGTTCCTTAAGACGGCTCACGATGGGGCTTATTACACTGGCACCGACGGTAAGAGTTGCTCCGATGCGGATTTTTTTGCGTCGGGAGGTGTCGCGAAGAAAATTGTCCATTTCCTGCTGAAGAGCAAGGGTCTTTTTGGCATATTCGAGGAAATCGCGGCCTGTATCGGTAAGATGGAGCCTTCGCGAAAGGCGCTCGAACAGCAGAACGCCGTATTCCTTTTCTATTTCAGAGATAGCCTGGCTTACTGACGACTGAGTTATATAAAGTTGACGGGCAGCAAGGCTCATTTTGCCATACTCGGCAACTGCTACAAATATTTCAAGGTTGCGGTTTGTCATATGAGACCTCCATATTAGCTTAAAATAAAGTTGCTATAAATAGCATAACCTTTTGCTTAACGAAAGTCAAATTGAGCTCAATATGTCGACGGGTGAATAAATATTCGATGAATATAATAAAAAAACGGCCCATTCGGGCCGCGAGAAATCAGCTTCTGATGCCTTCGATGTGAATGAAGCGCAGTTTACGAAAAGGGCCATAGGATGAAAGCGGGCGCATATCGGCATCGTTGGAGTGGGCAGCTACATATATACTGTCGGGAGAGGGAGCACCGTCGATATAAACGATCACAGGGGTGTGGTGGAAGTCGGGGCGGACGGTGGAAAACTGAACAAAGTCGCCGGGTTCGACCATATTTATCGGGGCATCGATACCGAAAGGCCCCACCCCTTTGTTGGAAACGAGAAAATTATAGAAGAACTGCACTCCGGTCCAGGAAGGGGTGCGGTCGCTGGCCGAGCGATAGAACCATCCGTATACAGGGGTATAGTTCATAACTCCGCTGCCGGCATACAGACATTGGCTGGCAAAGTTTGTGCAGTCGCCGCCTATATTCTCAAAATTAAAATACCTGGGGTTGCGGAAATAGGCCCATTTTCTGGCATATTCAACGGCAGAGGCGCGGTCATAGGGGATGATATTAGGCATAGCAGTTTCCTCCGGAGATGTTTTTAACATCAGTATATGCCACAGATACTGTAAAGGTTATTACTTTACATTTACTTTGAGCCAAGGGTTTTCATAATTAAGTTGACAGTTTTGGGCTGCTGGATTATACTTTCATGAGAAAGAAGGGATATTTTGAATATAAAGCGTGAAATGCGCAATTATCTGATAATTTATATAGGTACATTCATATTGTCATTCGGGCTTTTTAACATACATGCAAGGTGTGCCGTCACCGAAGGCGGAGTTCTGGGCGGGGTCCTGCTTCTTGAAAACTGGTTCGGATGGTCGCCGTCGGTTACCAATATCGTCCTTGACCTGAGCTGTTATGCTGTGGGCTTCCGTTTCCTTGGTTGGGATTTTGCCAGGTATTCGCTTGCGGCAAGTCTTGGGTTTTCGGTCAACTACCGCCTTGCTGAAACTGTGGGATATATCATGCCCGACCTTACTCCTTATCCGTTGATAGCAGCGT
>JAFOHJ010000220.1 GCA_017421885.1 Clostridia bacterium | reverse complement strand
GTCCATGAACTGGCTGAGGGGCGAGGAGCCGAAGAACTCCTTGATGGCAGCTGTTACGGGACGGATGTTTACGAGAGACTGGGGTGTTACGATATCCAGATCCTGGTTTGTCATTCTCTCGCGGATGACGCGCTCCATACGGCTGAAGCCGATACGGAACTGGTTCTGCAGCAGCTCGCCTACGCAGCGCAGACGACGGTTGCCGAGATGGTCGATGTCGTCGAATGTGCCCACGCCGTTGAACAGGCAGAGCAGATAGTTGATCGATGCCAGGATATCATCGGGGATGATGTGGTTGGGTGTCAGCTCGAGGCGGTTTTCCTTGATCTTTTCGATCAGTTCTTCGCCCTGATACTTATCCATCAGATCTCTGAGGACGCTGAAGCGAACTCTCTCGAGAACGCCGAGATCTTCTTCCTTGCAGTCTACGAAGTCATGGAGCCATACCATGCCGTTGGCAAATACCTTAACGGCTCTGCCGTCGACATCGACGAATGCTTCGTTAACGCCGCGGCGCTCGAGCATTTCGGCCTTCTCTCTTGTAAGGACCTCGCCGCCCATAGCCAGGATCTCGCCTGTCATGGGGTCGGAGATGATCTGAGGCTGCTTCTCGCCGCTTACTGCATCGGTGATCTCGCTTGCAAGCTTTCTGCCGGCAAGTCTCTTGGAAATAGCCATCTTCTTGTTGAACTTATAACGGCCGACTGCCGAAAGGTCATATCTCTTGGGATCAAAGAAGAGGTTATTGATGTGTGTCTTTGCGCTGTCGATCGTGGGAGGCTCGCCGGGACGGAGCTTCTTGTAGATCTCGATGAGAGCCTCGTTGGGGCTCTTTACATCCTTATCCTTCTCAAGTGTTGCGAGGATCAGTTCCTCGTCGCCGAACAGGCTCTTGATCTCGGCGTCTGTGCCTACGCCCAGAGCACGGATGAGGGATGTGATGGGAATCTTTCTGTTCTTGTCGATACGGACATAGAATACATCATTGATGTCGGTCTCATACTCGAGCCATGCACCTCTGTAGGGGATGACTGTGCACTGGTAGGAGGAACCGCCCTTGTCTGTTGTTGCGAGGCTATAGTACATGCCGGGAGAACGGACGAGCTGAGATACGATAGCACGCTCAGCACCGTTGATGATGAATGTGCCGCTGTCTGTCATGAGCTGGAAATCGCCCATGAAGATCTCCTGCTCCTTGATCTCCTCAGTCTCCTTATTGCGGAGTCTCATTCTGACCTTAAGGGGTGCAGAGTATGTTGCGTCTCTTTCCTTGCACTCGGCAATGGTGTACTTGGGTTTGTCTTCAATTTTGAAATCGAGGAAGGTGAGCTCAAGATTGCCGGAATAGTCTGTGATCGTTCCAACATCCTTGAAAACCTCTCTCAGGCCCTCGTCGAGGAACCATTTGTAGGATTTCTTCTGGATCTCGATGAGATTGGGCATCTCCAGGACTTCGTCGACCCTGGAAAAGCTTTTGCGGATCTTTCTTCCGCAGCGCATGTCCTTCATGATCAGTTTCACTCCATTCTTCATTCTGGTATCAGCCTCTTGATACCGCCGGGGTAACTTTTCTATGTTATTGCTGATTGTCCACTATGCAAATGCCGCAGGCGGCCTTTGCTCACTCCGTGATACACCCGACCTCGTTGTCTGATCTTTGGCTTTCACAGAGGATTTTCTTGATTTTTCTATTGAAATCGGACCTTTTTTCTGTTACATTATCACTGTGACTTCACAAAAGTGTCCATACTCCAATGCAGTTTACTATTATATCACTCCTTTTTCAATCCGTCAATGTTGTATCCGTAATATTTTGTCATATCATTTCTCCCGAAGTTGGCTATTTTGCCGATTATCGGGTTATTTTTTTGCCTTTTTGCCTTTTTCACGAACTTTTCCACCCATTAACATTATTTTTAGAATATTCCCTCTGCACAATTTATATAATTTGTGTTATTCTTATATAGCCTGTTCATCGGGCAATATCTGAAAGGAAGAAAAATTCAATGTCTGCAGCAACAAAAAAACTTATCTGCCTGTTCGGTGCCTTTTTCGTGCTGATCGGAATCGGCCTTGCATATGTGGCCTCCACCTCCGGCAGCTCCGGCGCTCCTGAAACCGACGAGCCCCGCCTGACCGGCAAGCATATCGCCGAGATCACAGTAAAAGATTACGGCACCATCACCGTCGAGCTGGACGGCGACACTGCTCCCATCACAGTTGCCAACTTTGTAAAGCTGGCAAACGAAGGCTTCTATGACGGCCTCACCTTCCACCGCATCATCTCCGGCTTCATGATCCAGGGCGGCTGCCCCGAAGGCACCGGCCGCGGCGGCTCCGACACCGAGATCACCGGCGAGTTCGAGCAGAACGGCATCAAGAACGAACTTAAGCACACACGCGGCGTCATCTCTATGGCTCGCAGCAAGCTGCCCAACAGCGCTTCTTCGCAGTTCTTTATCTGCCATGCCGATGCTCCCCATCTCGACGGCGCCTATGCCTCCTTCGGCATCGTCACCGAAGGCATTGAGGTAGTAGATGCCATCTGCGCAGATGCACAGCCCGTCGATAACAACGGCACCATCCCCGCGGAAGCTCAGCCCGTCATCGAGAGCATCAAGATCCTCGACTGATCGGAACATTGAATGCAAAAAATCCTCACTTCACGAATGAAGTGAGGATTTTTTATTATCTATTACCAGATATGAGGCTTTGCATCGGGGGGCAGAGCGCCGGGATAGGTCTCGCCGTCGAGGATCTCCAGCCAGTTCTCCTTTGCCTTCTTTACCAGCTCGGGATCTGTCAGGAAGTCATAGGCTGTTGCGGCCATTACCTTGGCTGCAAACAATGTGCCCTTATGCGCAACGGGGCTCTTGCCCTGTGCTACGACCTGCCATGCGTGGCCGGGTGTGCCGGCTGCCCATGTGACAGCGCTGAACTGACCTGTGGGAACGACCCAGCTTACATCGCCAACGTCGGTCGAGCCCTTGCTGCCGCCTGTGGGATATGTCATGAAGTCCCAGAGAGGCTGCTCGAGTATCTTGGCTGCATCCTTGCCGCCAACGCGCTTTGCAGCTTCCTTGAGGCTCTTGCGGTCGAGGTCTGTGATGACTTCCTGGAACTTCTTTGCATATTCCATCTCCTCATCGGTGTAGCCGATGGGCAGCATCTCTTCCATATGCTTCTGAAGCTGCTGTGCGATAACAGCGGTAGAGATATAGTCAGAGTAAGCCGAAACCTGCTCAATGTCTACAGTTGTGCCTGTGCCCAGAGCCGCGCCCTTGGCGCAGTTGGATACGCGCTCGAACAGCTCCTTGACCTGAGTTACCTTGGGAGCGCGGATAGCATAAAGGACCTGTGCCTCCGACTGAACTACGTTGGGAGCTGTGCCGCCTGTGTTGATAACGGCATAGTGGATACGGGCTTCGTCGATCATATGCTCGCGCAGATAGTTGACCATGACGTTCATGCACTCGACTGCGTCAAGAGCCGAACGGCCCAGATGCGGAGAACCTGCGGCGTGAGCCGACAGGCCGTGGAATGTATAGAATACACGGAAGTTTGCCAGCGAGCCGGTCTGAGTTACTGCATTGGTCCAGCCGGGATGCCATGTGATGGCGATGTCGCAGTCGTCAAAGCAGCCTTCGCGGACGAGGAAGGCCTTACCGCCTGCATTTTCCTCGGCAGGGCAGCCGTAGTAGCGGATAGTGCCGGGAATATTCTTCTCTTCCATATAATCCTTAAGTGCTGCTGCAGCTGCCATCGAAGCGGCACCCAACAGGTTATGACCGCAGCCGTGGCCGTCCTTGCCGGGGACGATGGGGCAATGCTCGGCAACGTCGGCCTCCTGAGAAAGGCCGCTGAGAGCGTCGTACTCGCCCAGCAGAGCGATTACCGGCTTGCCGCTGCCATATTCGGCAACAAAGGCTGTGTCTTCGCCGCCGATGCCCATGGTCACCTTAAAGCCCAGCTCCTTCATATATTCCGACTCTGCCGCAGCCGACTGGAACTCCTGGAATCGGGATTCTGCATATCCCCATACCTTGTCGCTGATCTCGAGGGTCTTTTCTTTTCTGTTTTCCACCAGACGGGAAAGATCCTGTACGTAACTCATAAGTGATTCCCTCCGTTTATATTTATTTATATGTGTGTTATTAGAATATTTCAGCCAGCTCTCTGATGCTGCCTATGGTCTTTTCGGGAGCATTGGCCTTACCGAAACCGTATCCCGCGAAAATAAAGGGAACTTCTGCCTCTTTAGCGGCATTCTGGTCGCCGATGGTATCGCCTATATATACAGTATTCACAAGATCATTACGCTCCATGACCAGGCGAATATTTTTGCCCTTGGAGAGGCCGGTGTTCTCGGCATTCTCATGGTCGACAAAATATTTGCCCAGCTTGTGATATGCAAGAAAGGCTTCGATATATCCCTTCTGGCAATTGCTGACGATATAGAGCTTATATTTGCCCGAGAGATATTCCAGTGTTTCTTCAAGGCCTTCAAAAAGGATGCCGCCTACCTTGGCAACATGCTCGATCTCCACCTTTGTCATGATATC
>JAFOHJ010000219.1 GCA_017421885.1 Clostridia bacterium | reverse complement strand
CGCCATTGGTAAGGACCTCGATGAGTTCAAGAAGCAGGGCGTTACAATCGTTATCGTCGCTATCCTGACATTCATCGGTACATTTATTGGTTCGGCTGTCATCGCTCAGATCGTTCTTAAGGCTACCGGTCAGATCTAAAATCTGAACAAATTACAAGTTCTAAAAACTTAACACGGTGTAGCTCCCCCGTCTGCCGCAAGATGGGGAGTTTTTATTGCCAAAATTATGATATTTTCTTTGTCTTATTTGCCCCTTGTGCTTTATCATTGTATTATGTATAATTTATTTATTATATAATTTAAGAGAGGTATATAATATGAAGGAGTTTTTCAAAGACTGGAAGGTTCATGCCCTTTGCGGCATTTTCACCCTTATAGCTGAACTGATAGGCAAGTTTACACTTAATATCGGTTCGATCTCCTGTACCTTCTATCCCATGCTCTACACGGTAGTGTTCGGCGTTGTCGTCGGAGCTCTTAAGCTGGTTTCCATGGAGATCATGAAGACCTCATCTTCCTATATGATGACAGCCATCCTTCTCTTCGGTGCCCGTTCGGCTGCCACCATCGGCCCCAACATCGGCCCCCTGTTCACCGCAGGCCCCGCATTGGTCCTTCAGACCCTTGGCCATGTCGGCACTGCTGTTCTCGCTATTCCCGTCGGCGTTCTTATTTTTGGAATGGGCCGCTCGGTCGTCGGCGCAGGCTTCTCCATCTCCCGCGAAGGCTCGATGCTGGTTATCGGCGAAAAATACGGTCTCGCATCCGAGGAAGGTCTTGGCGTCATGGGCGGTTATTTCACCGGCATTCTGTTCGGTGCGGTTGCAGCCAGCCTTACAGGCTCTGTCCTCGTCAGCCTCGATATTTTCCATCCCTATGCCCTCGCCATGGCAGCAGGCTGCGGTTCAGCATCCATGATGAGTGCCAATATCGCTCCTATTATGGAAGCATATCCCGATATGGCCGACACTATCTATACCCTCGGCTTCTCGGCTAATATGGTAGGCGGCATGCTTGGTCTCTATTTCAATGTCCTTATCGCTCTTCCCTTTGCAAACTGGCTCTATAAGGTATGCTGGAAGCTCAGAGGCAAGGAAGCTCCTCAGGCAAAGAATGTAAATGTAAAGATCTGATCTTGTTAATTCGGCCCCATCCCTTCCCGGATGGGGCTTTTTTTATACTTTTTTATCGAAAAATGATACGAATTTAGACTTTCTTTATATTTTATTTATGCTTGGTTTATTGAAAGTAGATATATCCTTATATCATGGATTTCTGTGATTTTAACAAAAAATTTACGCATGTTATGTGAAAAAACAATAATTTATACTCCCTTTTCCATGAAATACCGCTAGCTTTTTAGTACATTTTAACCAAAAAGGGTGTCAAATCAATTACTACGGTTAATGGCAAGTTAATTTTTTGCACAAATTCATGCTTGTTTTGGTGTTAATTTTTTGTTATAATCTGTGACATGAAAACCGTTCGTTTTGATGCTATTCGGACGGATTTTCTTAACTGGGGCATAGTGATATTAACAGTACCTCAAAATTACGGTTATTTCGCTTTTGACCCAATGGGGTAAACTCCACAAAATCTAAAGAGAGGAACAAAAATCTTATGAAAGAGTTTCTGAAAGACTGGAAGGTCCATGTACTTTGCGGTATCATGGTACTCATCGCCGAGCTCATTGGTAAGCATGCCTTTGCATTCGGCCCTGTATCCTTCACACTTTACCCGATGCTCTACTGTGTCATGATGGGTATCCTGCTTGCAGTATTCAAGCTGATCCCCCGTGATATGATGGAAACAGCTTCTCCTTACATCACAATTTCGGTTCTG
>JAFOHJ010000218.1 GCA_017421885.1 Clostridia bacterium | reverse complement strand
GCGCATTTCAGCTCGACTCGTTGCCATGGAGGCAATGCCGCTGTCATGTGTTATCAGCAATATGCTGACCCCTTCCTTGTTGAGCCGAGCCAGAATATCCATGACTTCCGAGGCTGCATGCCCGTCAAGGCTGCCGGTAGGTTCATCGGCCAATATGAGCGGTGTCCTGCACGCTATCACGCGAGCCACCGCCACCCTTTGCTGCTGTCCGCCTGAAAGTCTGCCCGGACGATGATGCATTCTGTCACCAAGTCCCACAGCTTCAAGCGCCTGAACAGCGGCTTTGCGCCTTGATGCCATATCCATCCCGCGCAGAGCAAGAGGCAGCATGACATTCTCCAGCGCCGTCATCGAAGATATCAGATTAAACCCCTGAAAAACAAAACCAATGGATCTGTTTCGAAGTTCACTCACCCTGTTCGGCGAAAGAGAAGAGATATCTATTCCATCCAGCAGAAACTTTCCGCTGTCCTGATGTGTAAGACATCCGACAATATTCATAAGAGTAGTCTTTCCGCTTCCCGAGCTGCCGGTTATCGAAAGAAATCCGCCTTTTTTGAGGTGAAAAGACACACCCTTAAGAGCCTCCACAGGCTGTTTCTCATCCATATATGTTTTAGTCACATTTTCAAACAGGACCAACACAATATCTCCTTTACATTGATTATACCTTCTATCGGTCTTTATTTCAATTTCAAATCTATATACAGCGAGGTAAAAAATGACAGAGTTACTTATCAACACATTTATAAAAGACAGTCACCTTACGGGAGACCCTCATGTCAGGCAGAAATACGGTCTGCTTGGCAGCAGTGTAGGCATCGCCATGAATATTCTGCTTTTTGCAGCCAAGTTCTTTGCCGGGCTTATCAGCGGCTCCATCGCCATCATGGCTGATGCATTCAACAATCTTTCCGATGCCGGCTCGTCGGTGGTCACTCTCATCGGCTTCAAAATGGCCACACAGAAACCAGATAAAGATCATCCCTTCGGACATGGAAGGATCGAATATCTTTCGGGCCTTTTTGTTTCCATGGCTATTCTGCTCATGGGATTTGAACTGGGCAAGAGCTCTGTAACCCAGATATTCTCGCCTTCCCCTGTTAATTTCAGCATTATATCCTGCCTAATACTTGGTGCATCGGTCCTTGCAAAGATGTTTCTGTATTTCTTCAACCGCAAGCTCGGCGATCTCATTAATTCAGTGTCCATGAAGGCCTATGCCTCCGACAGTATGGGAGATGCCATAGCCACCTCAGCCGTGCTCGCCGGCTCGATGGTTTCCCGTTTTTCCGGCGCAAATATTGACGGATGGCTTGGCACTGCTGTCGCCGTTCTCATTCTCCGCGCAGGCTGGAACGCCGCCAAAGACACCATAACCCCTCTCCTCGGCACCTCTCCCGACCCAGATTTCGTGCACAATGTTGCTTCCACCGTTCTCGAACACCACGAGGTCATCGGCATACACGATCTTATCGTTCATGACTACGGTCCCGGCAGACTTATGATCTCTCTTCATGCCGAGGTCGACTGCACGGCCGATATCCTTACCATCCACGATGCTATCGACAATATCGAACGTGAGCTTGCCGATAAATACGGCTGCCAGGCAGTTATACATATGGATCCTATCGACTGTGACGATGCTAAAACAGCCGAAATGAAATACAAAGTATCGCAGCTTGCAGCCGCTATCGATCCTGGAATAACTATCCACGACTTCCGAATCGTGTCCGGCCCTTCGCATACAAACCTTATCTTTGATATAGTATTGCCCCTTGAATCCCGTCTTACTCCCAAAGAAGCAAAAGCTTCTATAGAAAGAGCTGTAACCGTCCTCGACGGTCCCTGTTTTGCCGTAGTTACCGTTGACAGACCTTATATGTAACAAAAATCTACACAAAAGCTGCCTTTTTAAAGAAAAGGCAGCTTTTTATTTCGTTATCACTTTATCAAATCATTTCTCAAAGTATGATTTTTTCATAATTTCTTAACTATGCGGCTATTTTAGCTTCAAAAATGTTGCAGTTTATAACTTGTTCACAATTCGTTTGTCTTTTTATAACAAAATGCACAACTTCCTCTTGTTGTTTTTAGTTTTTTTAGTTATAATCAATACAACAAAATAAATAAATCGCAAAACTATATCATATATAAAGGATGTGGTCAAAATGAAAGGTGCACACTTCTAATCGCGGTCTTATAAAATATTAGGCCGCGAAACCCCACGGCCTGTTTATCAGGCTCCCCGTTACAAGCTATGTTATACGAGAGGAGTACAACATGAAAGAATTCTTCAAAGACTGGAAGATCCACGTACTATGTGGCATTATGGTTCTCATTGCTGAGCTGATCGGCAAACACACCTTCACCTTCGGTCCCATTTCCTTTACGCTGTATCCTATGCTTTTTGCAATTATGATCGGTGTAATCATTGGTATCTTCAAGGTAGTTCCCCGTGACATGATGGAGACCTCGGCTTCTTACATCACGATCGCGGTTCTGCTGCTCGGTGCTCGTTCGGCATCGACAATCGGCCCCAACCTCGGCCTTATTTTCTCGTCCGGTATTGCTCTGGTTCTCCAGAAGCTGGGTCATATCGGCACAGCGCTCCTGTCTATCCCCGTTGGCGTACTTATCTTCGGTATGGGCCGTTCGGTTGTCGGCGCTGGCTTCTCCATCTCCCGCGAGGGCTCGCTGATTATCGTCGGTGACCAGTATGGTCTTGCATCTGAAGAAGGCCTCGGCGTTATGGGCGGTTATATCACAGGCACACTGATCGGTACTATCGTCTGCGGTATCAACTCTTCCATCTGGGTAAATACAGGTCTGTTCCATCCCTATGCACTCGCTATGGCTTCCGGCTGCGGCTCGGCATCGATGTTCAGTGCCAATATCGCACCTATCATGGAGGCATATCCCGCAATGGCTGAGGAACTCTATGCTCTTGGCTATTCTGCAAATACATTTGGCGGTATGGTTAATATTTACTACTGCCTGCTCCTTGCACTGCCTCTTTCCAACTGGCTCTACAAAGTTCTGTGGAAAGTTCGCGGTGGCAAGAAAAAGGACCTCCAGCAGGCTGCCAAATAGTTGTTTAATCTGATACTCGGATAAACTCTGTTTAAAATTGCTTGCTTAACTATATTAGGAGGAAAATACAATGAAAACAAATTGGTATGAAAATATTTGGGCAGTGCGTCTTAAGGTCCTGATCATCTCTGCATTCTTTGCATCTTTCAGTAACTGGATCTTTACAACAAAGTCCGGCGCTCCTGTCACACCTATCGAGATCGCTCCTGCTCTGGTCGTTATGATCTTCCTCATCTGCTTCGCTATGTTCGTTCAGCAGTGCTTCGAGAAGATTCCCAAGTGGCCTAAGCTCCCCACAGCTCTCTACCTGACAATCATCAACACATTCATCGGCTGCAACGCTTCTCCCTTCCAGGGCTGGATCGTTTCCAATATCGGTAAGACACAGCTGATGGCTCTTTGTACTCCTATCCTTGCCTATGCCGGTATCGCCATTGGTAAGGACCTCGATGAGTTCAAGAAGCAGGGCGTTACAATCGTTATCGTCGCTATCCTGACATTCATCGGTACATTTATTGGTTCGGCTGTTATCGCTCAGGTCGTTCTTAAGGCTACCGGCCAGATCTAAGTTTAACATCTGAATACGTATATAAGGACATATTTTAAAAGGACAAATGCCTTTTTCATATACTCCTTTCTACACAGCACAAAAGGACCGCTGCGGCCGCCGCAGCGGTTCTTTTTGCGTTTACTTTTATCGTCGTATCGCATAAAGACAAGTATATTTCAGTTAATCATTTTTTAACATTTCGCATAAATTTTATAGTCGTTTTGTACTATTTGTCCGTTAAGAACGCGTTAAGTTTGTGCATTTTGCCTCTATTTTCGTTGACACTCGCCTCATGTCATGCTAACATTTCCTTAACACCAAACGGGTATCTCCACACTCTGCGAAAACGCTGTTTCCGATTGCGGCTTTTGGGGCAGCACCAGTCTTCGCCCAGTATGGTGATATCACAAAATCTAAAGAGAGGAACAAAAATCTTATGAAAGAGTTTCTGAAAGACTGGAAGGTCCATGTACTTTGCGGTATCATGGTACTCATCGCCGAGCTCATTGGTAAGCACGCCTTTGCATTCGGCCCTGTATCCTTCACACTTTACCCGATGCTCTACTGTGTCATGATGGGTATCCTGCTTGCAGTATTCAAGCTGATCCCCCGTGATATGATGGAAACAGCTTCTCCTTACATCACAATTTCGGTTCTG
>JAFOHJ010000217.1 GCA_017421885.1 Clostridia bacterium | reverse complement strand
AGCTGCACTCGTGTTCTTCGTGCTCATGGTGATGGCTGCAGCAGCACTCGTGTTCTTCGTGCTCATGGTGATGGCCGCAGCAGCACTCGTGTTCTTCGTGCTCATGGTGGTGACCGCAGCTGCACTCGTGCTCCTCATGGTCATGGTGGTGACCGCAGCCGCAGCTGCATTCTTCGCCATGATCATGGTGATGATGCTTCATATTCTTAACTTCCTCGAGCAGCTCGTCGGCCAGCGAATGACCTTCCAGCGCAGCGAGGATCTGATCGCCTGTGATCTGATCCCAGGGTGTTGTGATAATGGGAGCCTTCTCGTTATGCTCGCGCAGCATTTCAACCACTGCTTCAACCTTTTCAGCCTTCATTGTCTGTGTACGGCTGAGGAGGATGGCACCGGCATACTGAACCTGATCTAAAAAGAACTCACCGAAGTTCTTGAGATAGATCTTGCACTTGGGACCGTCTACAACAGCTACAGAACTGCCCAGCTCCATCTCAACGACATTGGAAGCATCGATAACTGCCTTTGTAACATCCGACAGCTTGCCTACACCCGAAGGCTCGATAATAACACGGTCGGGAGCGTATTCGGTTACTACCTGCTTAAGAGCCTCGCCGAAATCACCCACCAGCGAGCAGCAGATGCATCCCGAGTTCATCTCGGTGATCTGAACACCTGCCTCTTTAAGAAAGCCGCTGTCGATACCGATCTCGCCGAACTCGTTCTCGATCAGAACTATCTTCTGACCCTTGAAGGATTCGTCAAGAAGCTTTTTGATAAGAGTTGTCTTGCCTGCTCCGAGAAAGCCGGAGACTATATCGATTCTTGTCATGTTATTCTCCTTTGAACTATATTATTTTCACTTATATTTTATACTCATTTGTCAAAAAATCAAGTCTTTGATGTTGTCACACCGAACATAAAGACTATCCGCGGCTTATGATGCCCTGTTCAATCATTGCAAGCAAATCGAAGGTCTTGGTATCTCCCGATTTGAAGGTGATAGTAACAAATCGTGCCTGCATCCGGCTGACTATTCCCTCGCCGAAGCTGCGATGCACCACCCTCACCCCCGGGATATATTCCGATGCCTGTTTTGCCGCCGTCTTTTTATCGGCCTTTGGCGCGATCGATACCTGAGGCAGAGCTTTTGCCTGAGTCTTACCTCTGCCCGGTTGATCCGGGAACATATCGCAGGTAAAATCTGAGCGGTATCTGCGGTCACGGAAAGTAAATATATTAAGGTTTACCTTTGCCCTCGTCATACCTACATAAAACAGCCTTCGTTCTTCTTCATACGCCTTCTGCGCCTCTTCTCCGGCTCGAACCAGCTCGTCAGGGCTAATCTTGGGCAGCATCCCATCGTAAACATCCATGAGAAATACGCGGTCATATTCAAGTCCCTTACTGGAATGTATAGTAGAAAGCACAAAAGGACAATCGGATGCCGAAGTTGCCTTTTCGGTGATTATCTGCTCAAGCTCGTAAAGCCTCCTTATAAGTCCCTGCGCCGACTGTTCATGCTGGCCAAGTATTTCAAGGATCTCCATCTTGGCAACATCGCCGCTTCGATCCTCGATATACTTACCATATCCCATTTCCTGCATTATGCGCCTTATGGCGCTGTCGGCACGGTCGAGAGTAAGCCTGTGGAAATTATCCTGAAGCTCGCGGCACAACCTTCGCTTCCATGGGCTGCGTGCCGTGTCGGAGGCCAGCAATTCCAGCGGAGGTCTTCCGTTCTCACGGCTTTTTGCTGCGGCAGCATGGGCCTCCTCGCGGCTGATAGCAACACTCAGCTTATAGTATATCTCAAGAAAGAGGTCGGCATTTGTCGTATCATTTGAAAACTCTATCAGCTGGCTTGCATCGCGAACTGCTCTGTGACGAAAGAACCCCAGTTCAGGCTGTCGGCAGCGGTAGGGCAGCTTTTCACGCTCAAGAAGATCTATAAGAGGAAGGGCACAGTCATTGTCGCGATATAAAACCGCCGTCTTTTCGCTACAGTCGGATGCGACCTTGAGAAGATACTTATACTGTCCTCTGCGCTCAAAGAGCGATATCTCCCTTAGTGATCCCCCTTTGCCTCTTACCGAAATCATGCGTTTGGGGTGTCTCATGCTGTTTTTTCGGATAAAAGCATCCGCTGCGGCGACTATCTCGCTGTTTGAACGGTAGTTTTCCTCAAGAAGCAGGATTTTTCCGCCCTTATCGCCAAAGGCATGAAGCGCCTCGGGGTATGCCGCACGAAACCCGTAAATAGACTGATCTTCATCACCGACCATAAAGAGGTTGCCCCTCGGCCGGGCCAGCAGCTCGATTATCTCATGCTGTATCTTCGAGGTATCCTGTGCCTCGTCGACACAGATATAGTGATATTTATTTCTGAAATAAGAAAGGATCTCGGGATATTTTTTCAGAATTGTGAGCGCATAAACCATCTGATCGTCAAAATCCATCAGTTTAAGTGTCCTCATTCTTTTGCAGTATTCTTCATATACTGCGCCGAAATCAAATCCCTCACCTGTGAGATCCTCAATGCCCTCTTTATCAAGCATTCGGTTCTTGGCATATGTGATGGAGGTGGAAAGGCCTTTGATATCGTTCTCGGCAGGCATCGTGCCCACCTTATCGCGGTATACTGCCGATATGAGCTCTCGACGCTTTTCCTCGCTTATCAGCTTAAAAGCCTCTCCTCCGGCCAATCGGGCATAGTATCTGATGATCTGATTTGAAAGGCTGTTGATGGTTCGGAAGTCCAGACGCGAAGCCGCATCACCACCGAACACCGATGCAAAACGCTCCTTCATATCCTTTGCCGCTGCAACGGTGTATGTAACGGTAAGGATATTTTCCGGCTCTATCTCTCGGCAGAATATCATGTAACCCAGCCTGCCAACCAGAACGGTGGTTTTTCCGCTTCCCGGCACAGCAAGCAGAAGCACCCTGCCGTCGACAGCCTTCATAGCCTCTTCCTGGCGTCGGTTAAGATGCACCCCGTATCGGTTTTTAAAGCTTTCGTAATCCATTCTGCCTCTCCTTTCTCTGTTCGCTTATCTTTTATTATATCACAAATATGCCCAAAACAAAAGAATGGCCGTCTGTGCTCCCATTTACCTTTTGGACTGATTTAGTATATAAATAACCTCTCTTCGTCAAAACGACAAAGAGAGGTATACACACAGACCACAACTGCCCGATATATTGGAATTTGTTGAACAGTTTTACAATCGAAATTTTTGTTTATAACTTTATTGAATAATACTGGCTAATTCTGCCTTCTTTATAGTTATCATTTTCATTCACCAACATTCCGCCACTCTTTTTAATAGTAGCTGCAGATGCCAAGTTATCCTTATAGCAACCAAGTAAAACATTGTCCATTCCTTTTTCTTTACAAACAGACAATGCATAGTGGAGCATGGTGGTAGCATAACCCTTATTTCTTTCGGATGGTCTTACCCCATATCCGATGTCACCATATATTTTAGTGAGATTTTCAGGCAATTCGTAACGAATGCTTAATAAACCTATGAGTTTGTTATTATCAAAGCAAAGGTACAACAAGGACTTACCCCATTGCTCGTCCCCAACTAAAGAATTTCTTTGTATCTTTTCTACCCAATCAGTATATTCGGAAGCTGGTAATCCAAGGCTTGCACTAATGCTAATTTCTTTATTGTCGTAGTGCTCCTGCATGTATTCCTGCAAGATGCTTTTATCGCTAATTTCTGGAAGGCGGTATATCATGTTCATCACCTCGTCAAACTCTGATTTATCGTTTAGCTTATGTTATCATATTTCGCTGATTGTTTCAACGATTGGCAAAATGACGGTGTTGCCTCCGCCCACACTTTAAGTTAACTGGGACCGTCTGTGTGAATATAATCACACCAAAATATACATAAACCTTTTCCCTTGCAGCACTCCCATTTATGAGTTTACACAAAACTTTACATATATGTTTACAGATAACTTTACATCTGTAAAAACCGGTGATATAATGACTCCGCTAAAAAGCTTTTAAGGAAGTGTACAGACAATGATAAATATCGAAGAAGAGATCGAACAGTTCAAGGCCGAAAAGAACGCCGTCATACTCGCCCATTACTATGCCCCGGGCGAAACTCAGGCTCTTGCCGACTATGTTGGCGATTCCTACTATCTTGCAAAAATAGTCCGTGAACTCGATGCAGAAACTGTTGTCTTTGCAGGTGTCGGCTTCATGGGCGAAAGTGTAAAGATCCTTAACCCCGACAAGACGGTTCTTATGCCCGACATGAGCGCCGATTGCCCTATGGCACACATGGCTGATGTAAAAAAGATCGAAGATCTGCGCGCAATGTATGACGACCTTGCTGTAGTATGCTACATCAACTCGACAGCCGAGCTCAAGTTCCACAGCGATATATGCGTCACCTCGGCCAATGCCGTCAGGATCGTCAAGGCTCTTCCCAATAAGAATATATACTTCATTCCCGACCGCAACCTCGGCCGCCATGTTGCCGAGCAGGTTCCCGAGAAGAATATTATCCTCAATGACGGCTGCTGTCCCATCCATGCCGCAGTCACGCCCGAGCAGCTGAAGCTGGCAAAACAACGCCATCCCAATGCCCTTGTGCTGGCTCATCCCGAGTGCATCAGCGAAGTGCTTGAGCTTGCCGATTACATCGGCAGTACCGGCGGCATTCTCAAATATGCCATCGCCAGCGATCATGACGAGTTCATCATCTGCACCGAAAACGGCATATCCTATCCTCTTGATGTAAACTGCCTGGGCAAAAAGTTCTATTCGGTCACCGAAAGCTTCTGCTGCCCCGATATGAAACTCAATACCCCCGAAAAGGTGTTGCATGTTCTGAAGACCGGAGAAAATGAAGTAGTGATCGACGAATCCAAGCGTCTCAGAGCCCTCAGACCTCTTGAACGTATGCTGGAGCTGGCTCAGTAAGGGAGATAAACATGAATACCGATATTATCATCGCAGGCACCGGTGCTGCCGGCCTTTTCTGCGCTCTAAGCCTGCCTCGCGACAAAAAGATCATTATTCTTACAAAAGATGCCGCCGACAAAAGCGATTCCTTTCTCGCCCAGGGCGGAATATGTGTGCAGCATGATGATAACGACTATGATTCCTTCTTTGAAGATACCCTTCGGGCAGGTCATTATGAAAACGACCGCGAGTCGGTCGATATCATGATCTCTTCTTCGCGCAGGGTCATCGACCGACTCATCGATTACGGAACCGATTTCGACAGAGAAAACGGCGAACTACTTTACACCCGTGAGGGTGCCCACTCGCGCAGCAGGATCCTTTTCCATGCTGACGAGACCGGACGCGAGATAACCTCCACCTTGCTCCACCACGTACATGAGCTTGAAAATGTAACGATTTTAGAGTATTATACAATGGTAGATGTGATCGAAAAGGACGGCATATGCTGCGGCATAATTGCCCAGGGTCCTGATGGCCAGTTTGTGACCATCACCGCCGATTATACCGTGCTTGCAACGGGTGGCATAGGAGGCCTTTTTGAACATTCGACCAATTTCTCCCACCTCACCGGTGATGCCCTTGCCATCGCCTTGAGGCACGGCATAAAACTCAAAAACATCGATTATATCCAGATCCATCCCACATCGCTGTATACCGGCAAAAAGGGCCGCAGCTTCCTGATATCCGAATCGGTGCGCGGCGAAGGCGCTGTTCTCCTCAATTCTAAGGGCGAGCGCTTCACCGACGAACTCCAGCCCCGTGATGTTGTAGCCAACGCGATATACCGTGAGATGGAAAAGGAAGGCAGCCGACATGTATGGCTTTCGCTGGCCGCTATCCCTACAGAAGAGATAAAGAGTCACTTTCCTAACATCCATGCTCATTGCCTCAGTGAAGGCTTCGACATTACACGCGAGCCCATCCCCGTTGTACCCTCGCAGCACTACTTTATGGGCGGCATTGATGTCGATAAGAAGAGCAGGACCTCGATGCCCCGTCTTTATGCAGTCGGCGAGACCTCCTGCAACGGCGTGCACGGCCGCAACCGTCTCGCCAGCAACTCGCTGCTTGAGGCCCTTGTATTTGCTGAACGAGCTGCAGAGGATATAGCTGATGGATATTCGGCGCTTCCCGAAACAACCTTCGAAGCTCATGCCGATGATTATGAAAATTATGCCGATGAATACAGAAAAATGGTGCTGAGCGCCATTGAAAAGGAGAAAAACAGCCATGAATGATATCACAATGAAGATCTGTGCCGACGAACTCATCCTCAGCGCACTCAAAGAAGATATTACAAGCGAAGATATTACTACCAATTCGGTCATGCGCTCTTTCCAGATGGGCGAAGTTGATCTTATCTGCAAGCAGGACGGCATTATCGCCGGACTTTCCGTATTCCAGCGCGTCTTTGAACTGCTTGATCCCGAAACAAAATGCGAGTTCACCGTTTCAGACGGCGACAGAGTTGAAAAGGGCCGTAAGATCGGTGTTGTCAGAGGCGATATCCGAGTTCTTCTCTCGGGCGAAAGAACCGCCCTCAACTATCTTCAGAGAATGAGCGGCATCGCTACATATACACGTACGATCGCCGATCTGCTAAAAGGCAGCGGCACAAAGCTGCTCGACACACGCAAGACCACGCCCAATATGCGCGTATTTGAAAAATACGCAGTAAAGGTAGGCGGCGGACACAACCACCGCTATAATCTCAGTGACGGCATCCTTCTCAAGGATAACCATATCGGCGCCGCAGGCAGCGTTGCCAATGCCGTCAAAATGGCAAAGGAATACGCTCCTTTTGTTCGCAAGATCGAGATCGAGGTTGAAAACCTTGATATGCTCAAAGAGGCGCTTGAAGCAGGAGCCGATATCGTAATGCTTGACAACATGAGCGTAGAGGATATGCGCGAAGCCGTATCCCTCGCCAAAGGCCGAGCCGAAACCGAATGCAGCGGCAATGTAACACGCGAGAACATCGAACGTCTTATCAATATCGGTGTAGACTATATTTCCAGCGGTGCCCTTACACACTCGGCACCCATCCTCGATCTTTCCCTTAAAAATCTGCACGCAGTCTGATATTTTCAAGGAGGAATTCAATGAAAGCGACAGAGCGCAGAAAAGAAATCGTGACCATCCTGATGGCTGATAAAAATGCCGTTTCGGGAAGTACTCTTGCCGAAAAGCTGGGAGTGTCACGTCAAATAATCGTTCAGGATATCGCTCTTCTGAAGGCCTCCGGCTATGATATTCTTTCCACACGCATGGGATATGTCATTAAAGACACTCCCCTTATCGAGCGTGTGTTCAAAGTACGCCACACCAGCGAGCAGACCAGCGACGAACTGACCACAATAGTGTCGCTCGGCGGCACAGTCGTGGATGTTTTCGTATGGCATAAGGCCTACGGAAAGATAGAAGCTCAGCTGAATCTTTTCTCCATGCACGGCATTGACCAGTTTATGGAGAGCATCAAAACCGGCAAGTCCTCTGAGCTGATGCATATCACATCAGGTTATCATTATCATACGGTCAGAGCCGATTCATCGGCAGTTCTTGATGCTGTCGAAAAGGCCCTGTCTGAAAAAGGATATATTGTCCCCGAGATATGATCTCCATCCCTCTGCTCTATGCAGAGGGATTTTTATTTTATCTCATAATTTTATTTTCCTCCTCATAACTATCAATGAAAGAGTTTTGAGGAGGAACCGATATGACCGCAAACCCCGAAGACCGCGCCGTAAAGCTGGCTTTATATATCGT
>JAFOHJ010000216.1 GCA_017421885.1 Clostridia bacterium | reverse complement strand
TGCCCGCATCGATGACGAAGCGGCCTTTGCCTGCCGAAATGACCGTGGCAGCAACAAAGAGAGCATTTTCAAAACCGACTTCCATGGGTCGGTAGGCTCTGTCCATAAACATGAAGGAGCCGGCCTGGAGCTCGGTGTATACGGTATCCTCTGCTTTGAGATAAGAGGTTCCGGTGCTGCCGCCGCTGACATTTTCGCTCTTTATGCCGCGCGATTCGAGGAAGGCGATGAGCTCTTTAAGACGAGCCTCGTTGCCTAAAGTGGTCTTTTCACGATATTCCCTGTCATATTCATGAGCAAGGTTGCCGGCATAGGCCTGAATACCACAGTAGGTGACACCGGGAAGGCTGTTTGCCAGCCATGCCAGCTCGTAGAAAGATTCAAAGTCATTTACTCCGCAGCGGTTCATGCCCATCTCAAGCTCGACATAAATATTGACATTGGTGCCGGCAAGGCAGGCGGCATCGGATATGGCCTTGAGGTTATCGGCATCGTCGACACAGACGGTAAGATGGCATCTTCCGGCAAGATGTGCCATTTTGGCTATCTTGGAGGGCTGCACCACCTGATTCGCGATAAGAATATCCTTTATGCCGTAGTTTGCAAGGTCTTCGGCCTCCGACAGCTTTGAACAGGTTATGCCCTTGGCTCCTTTTGCGATCTGAAGGGCGGCAATGTAGGGGCTTTTATGGGTTTTGTAATGGGGGCGCAGTCTGGGATGTTTTCCTTCAAGCATAGAAAGCATCCTGTCGAGATTGCGTTCCATAGTCTTTTCCATGACAACAAGGGCAGGGGTCTCAAGGTCGCGTATCTTCATCTCGTATTTCCTCCAGTTCCATTAATATATAAGGTATCTCATTTATGATATTGCTTGGCAGCATTCCGTATCGTCCCAGCCTGTCGGCGGCTCGTATTCCTGCGGCGCTGTGGACATATACGCCCAGCACGGCGGCATCTTCGGCAGAGAGACCCTGAGCCAGAAAAGAGGCGATGCACCCTGCAAGGACATCTCCGCTGCCGCCTTTGGCGAGACCTGAATTGGGAGCATCGAGCAGATGGTGAGCCTTGTCCGATACTATATTAGTGGTGCTGCTTTTGGCAACTACGACTGCGCCGCTGATTTCCTGCAGGATCCCGGCACTTCCATAGGGGTCGTTTATTACAGCAGCCCGGTCTTTTCCGATAAGGCCCGCAAGCTCGCCGAGATGAGGGGTAAGGACTGTGCCGGCCTTTCGGGATTTGAGGGATGCAATGTTTTCTTTTACAGAGTTAAGGCTGTCGGCATCTATTACCATAGGTAACGGGCTGTTTTCAGAAAGGCTGTGCATCAGGCTGCGAGTGTCTTCGCTCACACCTATGCCGCAGCCTGCGAGTATGGCAGTAGGGCGGGGTAGAGACAGGAGTCTGTCGGCATTGACCGATGCAATATGTCCACCGGCATCTTCGGCCAGAGGAATATAAATTGGCTCCAGCATACGGCTCTGTGCCGCCGATATAACCGAAGGTACAGATGCCAGCATTACAAGGCCGACTCCGCACCTTAGAGCGGCCATGGCCGAAAGGCAGGCGGCACCGGGCATGTCACGGCTTCCGCAGACGGACAGAAGAGTTCCGAATGTTCCCTTATGTCCGGTGTCGGGACGAGAGGGGAGAAGTGCCGAGGCAATTTTGGGGTTGACAATTATGGGTTCATGCATTATAATAAACTTCCCTTTGAAACAGATTCGTAATAAAATCGTTATCTGCTGTTGATTATACCACAATATATGTGAAAAAGGCAGAGAGACGGGTCGAATTTATATAAAAAAGCTATGCATTTTGACAGCTTGACCTGAAGACGGGATTATGATATATTGATATCACCTGTCAAGGGTCTTTTTTTTGTGCCTGAAACAGGCCGATCCTTTCAGGGAGGCAACAATAAATTAAGGAGGTGCCGCAACAATGCGAGTTAAAGTCACACTTGCCTGCACAGAATGCAAGCAGAGAAATTACAACAGTATCAAGAACAAGAAGAACGATCCCGATCGTCTCGAAATGAACAAGTACTGCCCCTTCTGCAAGAAGCACACCGCTCACAGAGAGACACGCTAAAGGCTGTCAACAATAGAAACGAGGTGCAACATGTCTGAGCAGAAAAAGAGCGTTCAGGAAAACGCTCCCAAGAAGAGCGAGAAGAAGGCCGAGAATAAGCCCGGTTTCTTCACACGCGCTAAGAACACAGTTTCTAAGTGGATCAGAGATTTCCGCAGCGAATGCAAGAAGATCGTCTGGCCTTCGAAGAAGCATGTTATCAACAATACAATCGTTGTTATCGCAGTCGCTATTGTGTTCTGCGTTCTGGTATACGTCCTCGACGTATCCTTCGGTTTTGTCCGTGACACGATTGTAAAGCTTGTCTAATAGGTGATTATAATGGCTGAAGAAGCAAGATGGTATGTTATCCACACATACTCGAGCTATGAGAAAAAAGTAGCCGACACTATCAAGCAGTCCGTTAAGAACCGCGGTCTCCAGGAACTCATCCACGAAGTCACAATTCCCATGGAAACAGTGACCGAGATCACAGATGAAGGCCCCAAGGAGGTCGAACACAAGCTCTTCCCCGGCTATGTTCTGGTCAAGATGATCATGAACGATGACAGCTGGTATGTAATCCGCAACACACGCGGTGTTACGGGATTTGTTGGCCCTGCCTCCAAGCCCGTTCCCCTCACCGATGAAGAGGTCGCTTCCCTTGGCGTAGAAGCCAAGAAGGAGATCAAGCTCTCCTACGAAGTAGGCGACAGCGTCAAGGTCATCGACGGTCCCTTCGACGGCAACATCGGTACAGTAGCAGAGATCTCCATCCCCACCGAGACGGTTACAGTAAATGTAAGCCTCTTCGGCAGAGAGACTCCCGTCGAACTCAAGTTTAATCAGGTAGCTTCGCTTAGAAAGTAAGAAGCAGCCTTTTGTAAGTGGGAGGGTTAAGAACCCACATTTACCACATTTTTTATAGGAGGTGCAACGAAAGTGGCACAGAAAGTAACAGGTCTTATTAAGCTTCAGATCCCCGCAGGTAAGGCAACTCCTGCTCCCCCTGTTGGTCCTGCTCTCGGTCAGCATGGCGTCAACATCATGGCATTCACAAAGGAATTCAACGAGCGTACAAAGAATGACGTTGGTCTTATCATCCCCGTCGTAATCACAGTTTACGCTGACAAGTCCTTTACATTCGTTACAAAGACACCCCCCGCAGCTGTCCTCATCAAGAAGGCATGCAACATCGAACGCGGCAGCGGCGTTCCCAACAAGACAAAGGTAGCCGTTATCTCGAAGGAAGATGTTCAGAAGATCGCTGAGCTCAAGATGCGCGACCTGAACGCAGCAAGCCTCGAGGCTGCTATGAGCATGATCGCCGGCACAGCACGCTCGATGGGCGTCACAGTTGGTGAGTAATTTTTACTCTGCCGACCCCCTAACCATATAAATAACTAATTATTTTTTCGCGGCAGAAGAGAGCCGCTATGTGGGAGGATTATTCCGAAAAACCACTATAAGGAGGAAAACAACTCATGCGCAGAGGTAAGAATTACGTAGAAAGCGCTAAACTTTTCGATCGCACAAAGCTTCACGATACAGAGGAAGCTATCGATGTTATGCTTCAGACAGCCAAGGCTAAGTTTGACGAGACAGTAGAAGTCCACGTCAAGCTCGGCGTT
>JAFOHJ010000215.1 GCA_017421885.1 Clostridia bacterium | reverse complement strand
GGCTTCTCTTACTCGCGTTCCCTTACACCAACCGGGAACTCTCTGCGCCTTTCAGATCGGCTTACTCTCTCCGTCACTGTCTTTCCGGTATTTTCTTTTCGATGGTACAGATATTAACCCTTTTGTTTTGCTTTGTCAAGAGGTTTTCGCAAAAAGTTTCGCCAAAGTTATCTTTGTGCTTAAAAGTATCGTTTTGATAAACCCTTATTCGCCCCAGTGGAGGTCGGACCAGTAGATACGGCCGGAGGAGCTTACCTGCAGACCCTGAAGGTCAGAGTCATATGCACGGATGACTGTCGATGTGTAGAGGGGAATGAAGGGGTTGAGCTCGTTTACCATCTTCGAGATCTCGGTGACGACCGCGGTGCGATCGCTCTCGTCGAGGGTAATAAGAGCCTTTTCGATGAGGGCGTCAAGCTCGGGAACGCTGATGCGCGAGCCGTTTGTGGCGCCGATGGTCGATGTGTGCCACAGGCCCTTCATGTATGTCAGAACATTGGAGGAAGAGAAGCCGCCGAGGGATGCCTCGAAGTCGCCTGCGAGGTAACGCTCGAGCCATGCTGCGAAGTCGAGGGATTCGATCTCCATTGTGATGCCGACTTCCTGAAGCATACCCTGAAGAACCTCAGCTGTGCGGCGTGTTGTGTCGTCGAAGCAGATAACGCTGAACTTGAGTGTGGAGGGGTCAACACCGGCCTCGGCAAAGAGCTTCTTGGCAGCGTCCTTGTCGAATGTAGCGGCATTTTCCTGTGTTACGCCTGTATAGGGTGCGGGATCCATGCTGACGGCTGCAATGCCCTGGCCGTTTACGGCTACCTGAACGATGGCTTCCTTATCAAGGAGGCTATTGATCGCACGGCGGACCTTTACATCGGCGAACATGGGGTTTTCCATATTAAGGGCGAAGAAAGCAACACGGAGGCCTTCGACTTCCTGGAGCTCAAGGCCTTTGGCCTCGCGGATACGCTCTACGTCGTTGGATTCAACGTCGACAACAACGTCGACTTCGCCTGTTTCAAGGGCGATGGTGCGGGAAGAGCCTTCGGGAATGATGCGCCATGTCATGTCGGTGATGGTGGGCATATGGTCCTTATCGAAGTATTCTTCATTCTTTACGAAGGTCAGATGGTCGCCCAGCTCCCAGTGAGTGAACTTGTAGGGGCCGGAGCCGATGGGGTTTGTATTGAAGTCGTTGCCCGATGCAATGAGCTCGCTGGGAACGATGGAGTTGCAGTTGGATGCCAGGTCATCGAGGATCTTGGCGTAAGGGCCGTCGGTGATGATGGTGAAATTGAGGTCGTCAACTACCTTTACCTCTGTCCAGAAGCTGTTGTACTGGGTGGAGGATACGAACTCACGGCTGAATGCCAACGAGTCCTTAACGTCCTCGGCTGTTAGGTCGGTGCCGTCGTGGAACTTGATGCCTTCCTTGAGCTTGAAGTTCCATGTGACATCGTCGATGTTCTCGTATGTATCTACCAGGTCGGGGATAGGCTGGAGGGTGTCGAGGTCGATGGTGAACAGGCTGTTGAAGGTCAGCTGGTTCATGTATCCCGATACTACCGATGCATGGTCATAGGGGTTGAGCGTGGGAGGCTCGTCCTTGACTGCGAATACGATCGAGTCGGCATGCGCTTCCTTGGCGGGCTCTTCGTCTTTTTCGTCGGGCTTTTCTTCGGGCTGCTGTTCCTCAACCTGCTGGTCGTTGTTTTCTTCCTTCTCTTCATTGCCGCCGCAGGAGGCCAGCATGCCCAGCGCCAGGAGGAGCGCCAGCAGCATGGATGTGATCTTCTTCATCTTGTTCATGGTGTTTGTTTTCCTTTCTTGTTTGTTTGTGCCGTCGTGTCGGTAAAGGGGAGGATGCTTCTGGCCGGGAAAACAAAAAAAGGTTCTGCCCGTAATAGGACAAAACCTTAAACCACCTGTTACGCACGACATTCCATCAAATGTCCCTCCCAATAACGGTGGAGCACCGTCGGCGCCTACTGGGCAAATATGCCTTTCGGGCCGCAGCTCGGAAGTGTACTTCACCGCCGCCTACTCGCGCTTCCTTACACCAGCCGGAAGCTCTCTGCGCCTTTTCGGTTCGGGCTACTCTCTTCGTCAACGCCTTTGCGTTTTTTTGTTGTGACTGCATAATAAACCAACCATCCGGATTTGTCAAGAATATTTTCGCAGAAATTAAATTATTTTCTATATTTTTCTCCGTGCGAAACTCTTTTGCCATTTTAAGGGCTAAAGTATGGTTATTATGCCGAAACATTTTGTATATTTTATCTATGAAAGCGATGCTTTCCGATGGTCATGATATAGGGGCGGCTGCGGCCGATCCAGCTGTTCTGAGCAAGGGCCGGATTGTAGAAAAACATTGCTCCGCGGCTCAGATCCACCCCCTCAAGGCACAGCTTGGCCGCTGCCACGGCATCGTCCGTCGGCTCGTCCCATACGCTGCCGTTGAGCACCGGCTCGAACTGCACTCCGTTATGCCTGTCGAAGATGACTCCGTATATAGTGCCCGGAAACTCGGCCGACTCGACGCGGTTGAGCACCACTCCGCCCACCGCCGCCTGGCCTGCCATAGGTTCGCCGCGGCTCTCGGCCGAAATGATGCGCGACAGCCACATGAGCTCGTCCTCGCGGTAAATGCTGTCGCCGTGGGCGATAGGCGAGCCGGTGGTTATATATACGCTCCGTGAGGAAGCCTCCCACATGACTTCGCCTCCCATCGCCTTTGCCAGCAGGCGGCAGGGCACCATCAGCCGGCCTTTCCTGATAAATACACCCGAGGGGGCATACAGCGCCCGTCCGTTGGCCTCGATATGTATATCACCCTCTCCGGCCGTGAGCCTGAGGCCCTTTGCCTTCATGTCGGCGGTACGGCTGGCTTTATCCCAGCTCACCTGGGCACCCATCAGGTCGCCTGCCCCCTTGAGGGCCACATAGGATGTGCCGCCTACTATCTCTGTGGGCATATCTCCGCTGACCCTCTGCCCGTTGATATAGACCTTAGGAGCCGCTGCCGCCTCCGACCTCATGGGCAGGGGATAGGCCATCAGAAAGAGGGCCGCAAGTGCCGATATTATACGTTTTTTCATGAAATATTGCTCCTTTCCATGAAGAAAAGTATAAAGTAATGATTTGCCTTGCGGCAACCCACAATATATGGCAGCGTGCTTGCGGGCGTGCATTGCTCGACCCTACAGCACTCTTACGGAAAACCACCCTGTAGGGGCGTGCATTGCACGCCCGTGTTGGATATAACCTATTGCCTTATGTGAGATTCTTCGACAGCGCACTTCGTGCTTGCTCAGAATGACATTTTAGATTTTCGCCTAACTACATTGTCATCCTGATGAGAGGGCGCTAATGGCCCCCTTGCCTAAAGGGGGCTGGCTGCGAAGCAGACTGGGGGATATGTAGGGGCGATTCACGAATCGCCCGACCGGGCTCACCGTAGTATCCCTCCACCCCTTCGGGGCACCTCCCTTTAGGCAAGGGAGGCAT
>JAFOHJ010000214.1 GCA_017421885.1 Clostridia bacterium | reverse complement strand
GCCGGTTACTTTTTCTTCTTTTGCCTGCATATCTTCACCTCCCCTTTATAAAAAAGCTATAAACAAATCCTATATCGTGATTATATATCATCGGATTTCTAAATCAAGCAAAAAACTATAAATTATTTTTTAAGAATATTTTGCTATGGTAAAACATCGCTGTTCGTTATATAATCGAATTATCAAAACAACCAAAAAGGAGCTGTATTTCTTATGTTTGATCTGATAATCAAAAACGGTATCGTTGTCGACGGCACAGGTGCACCCCGCTTCAGGGCAGATGTAGCTGTTAAGGACGGTCTCATCGCAAAGATCGCTCCCTCCATCGGGGACGAAGCAAATAAGGTGATCGACGCCTGCGGTAAGATCGTCGCTCCCGGCTTCATCGACACCCACACCCATTCCGACAGCTCGGTGTTCAACCCCGAGTCGACCGGCTATAACCATCTTGAAGACGGTGCCACCACCGAGATCGCCGGCCAGTGCGGCAGCTTCCCCGCTCCCTACTACGGCGACTATAACCCCACATCGGGCCTTTCCGAAGAGGAATTTGCCAAGGTATGTGAGAGCTATACATCCTATTTCAAGTATGTCGAAAGCATTCCTCACGGCGCCAATATGGCCTATTTTGTAGGTCAGGGACCCATCCGTGGCAAGGTAATGGGCCACGGCGAAGGCGTTCCCAACGAGGAACAGCTCCAGCAGATGCGCGACCTGATGCAGGAAGCCATGGACTGCGGCGCGCTGGGCTTCTCCACCGGTCTTGTATACACCCCCTCGGTCTTTGCAGGCACAGAGGAGCTTATCGAGATCGCCAAGGTCGCTCATAAGAACGGCGGCCTCCACACCACCCACCTCCGCGGCGAAGGCAACCAGCTCAAGGACTCCATCGAGGAGGCTATGGTCATATCCCGTGCCAGCGGCATCCCCCTCAACATCTCCCACATCAAGGTCATCGGCCATCACAACGAGGGCATGAGCGCCGACATCATCAAGTATATCGAAGAGAATCAGAAGGCCGGCCTGACAGTATGGGCCGATCAGTATCCCTTCACAGGCGGCTCGGCTCCCCTTATAAGCCAGATCCCTCCCAAGTATCTGACCGAGGGTAAGGACATCAGCCTCCGCAAGCTGGCCGAAAGCAAAGAGCTCCGCGACAAGGCCGAATGGTCGATCTTCAACGAAGCAGCCGAGTTTGAGAGCAACATCTACTCGGCAGGCTATGAAGGCTGCCTCATTGCAGGCGCATACAAGACTCAGGATCATGTTGGCAAGACCATCGCTCAGCTGGCTGCAGAATGGGGCAAGGAGCCCTTCGACACAGTTGTCGAGCTGCTCGCGCAGAACGAAGGCATCGTTCAGGGCATCTACTTCGCCCAGAACGAGAGCGACCTGCTGAACTATCTGGCTCAGCCCTGGGTAATGGCAGGCTCCGACTGGTCTGACTATGCCGCTCCCGTCGATCCCGAAAAGCGCGCAGGCGGACATCCCCGCGGCATGGCTACAATGGTACATCGTCTCGAGCTGGTCCGTGACCACGGCATCGAAAGCCTCGAATCGGCCATCCACCGCATCACCGGCCTGCCCTCCGAGGTATATGGCCTGCCCACCATCGGCAAGCTGCAGGAAGGCAAGGCTGCCGACCTCACCATCTTTGACTATGCAGCTCTCAAGTCCAACTGCGACTATGACTATCCCTTCCGCCGCAACGAAGGCATCGACTACGTCATCGTAAACGGCGCTGTAGCCGTTGAGAACGGCAAATTCACAGGCGTTAAGAACGGCAAAGTTCTTAAGATGCAGAGATAATCATTATTACATAACGAAAAGCCGCCCCGAAGGGCGGCTTTTTCTTATATCAAATGTAAATTATTCAGCGTCGCCGTAACCCTGGAAGAGTCTTACATAGAACTCAACGTTCTTGGGGATGATGGCTGTGTTGATATGCTCGTTGACCTGATGTGCGCCGCCTGTCATAGGATCGGACATGATACCTGTGAAGCGGTATACGCTCTTGGTGGGTGTGACATCGCAATAGAAGCGCGAGTCGGTGCCGCCCGACAGCATCGAGGGGATGAATGTTGTGTCGGGATACATATCAAGAACGACCTTCTGGATCAGGCGATAGCCATAGCTGTCGGTTGTGGAGATAGCGGGAGGATTATGGCCCTTTACAAGGCGGAAGTTGACGCCCTCGGGCATGACCTTTGCAAAGTGAGCCTCGAGATCCTCAAGTGTCTGGCCGGGCAGCAGGCGCGAGTTGGTGATGATGGATGCATGCTCAGGCAGGATGTTGGCCTGGTCGGAACCCTTTGCCATTGTTGCCGCTGTTGTTGTGCGGACCATGCAGTTGATGCCGCGGTCGGTCTCGGCCAGCTCCTTGATGCGCTCCCAGTTAGCCTCGGGGTCGGCAGCCAGCTCGGCCATCTCGCCCTTGAGGAAGGGTACGCGAGCCTTCCACTCGTTGACAACGGGCTCGATCAGCACGGGATCCATACGGTTGTTTTCAAGCTCCCAGATAGCATGGCCGACTCTGCCCAGTGCGGTGTGCACGGGTGCGTATGCCGAATGTCCGCCGGGATCGTCTACATAGAACTCATAGTCGGCATAGCCCTTCTCGCAGGTGATGATGGTGGCAACTGTCTTGCCGTCGATCTGCGAAAGGCCGCCGCACTCGTCGATAGCCATGCCCAGCTCGATGCCTCTTGCCTTGAGCTCGTCCTGAAGGATCTGGCCTGCAGCGCCGGGGCCGCCCATGATCTCTTCGTTATAGCCGAAGGTCAGATAGATGTCGTAATCGGGAACAAAACCGTCGGCGATGAGCATTTCAAGAGCATCCATATAAGCCTGGATGTTGCACTTGGAGTCGGTGCAGCCGCGGCCCCACATGATGCCCTCTTCGTCGACATGAGCCGAGAAGGGAGGATACTTCCACATATTCCAGTCGCCCTCGGGAACGACGTCCTGGTGAGCTGTCAGCAGGAGGGGCAGCTTGCCCGACTTGCCTGTGCCCTTCCAGTGATAGATAAGGGCGCACTTGCCGACTACCTCTTTTGTAAAGGTCTTATGTACAAGAGGATATGCCTCTTCGAGATATTCATGGAGCTTCAGGAAGTCATCTACGCGTGTCTTATCGGGGTCGGCGCTGGAGACTGTGGGAATCTGGACCATGCCCTGAAGGTGCTTGACGAACAGTTCATTATCGTACTTCATTGTTTTTTCTCCTTCCGTATATTACCGATGCGGATATTCGGC
>JAFOHJ010000213.1 GCA_017421885.1 Clostridia bacterium | reverse complement strand
AGACCTCGAGGGCACAATGTTCTCCTCCATCGAGTTCGCTGCCCCCGGCTTCATCAACCTGCGTCTCGGCCACGCATGGTTCGAGCAGGTCCTCGAGAACATTGCCGAGGAAGGCGAGAACTATGGCCGCACAACTCTTGACGAGCCCAAGAAGATCATGGTCGAGTTCGTATCGGCCAACCCCACAGGCCCCATGCACATGGGTAATGCCCGCGGCGGCGTTCTCGGCGACACACTGGCCGAGGTCCTCTCCCGTGCAGGCCATAATGTAAGCCGCGAGTTCTATGTAAACGACGCCGGCAACCAGATCGACAAGTTCGCACACTCGATCGAAGCACGCTTCATGCAGCAGATCTTCGGCGAGGATGCATTCCAGTTCCCCGAGGACGGCTATCACGGCGAGGATATCAAGGTGCTGGCCCGCGACTATATCGCAGAGCACGGCGACAGCCTTAAGGATGCCTGCGAGGACGAGCGCCTCAACGCTCTGGCTCAGTTCGGCCTCAGCCGCAACATCCCCAAGATGCAGGCCGACCTCAAGCGCTACGGCATCGTTTATGATAACTGGTTCTTTGAGAGCGAGCTCCACAAGGGCTATGTAGAAGAGACAGTAAACATGCTGGGCGAAAAGGGCTTCCTCTATGAGAAGGAAGGCGCTCTCTGGCTCAAGACCAGCGAGATCCTGAGAAAGAACCTGCTGGCTGCCGGCAAGACCGAAGAGCAGATCGACAAGCTGGAGCTCAAGGACGACGTTCTGCGCCGCAGCAACGGCTTCTACACATATTTCGCAGCCGACATCGCCTACCACCGCAACAAGCTGGCCGAGCGCGGCTATGACATCGCCATCAACATTTGGGGCGCCGACCACCACGGCCATGTTGCCCGCCTGCAGGGCGCTCTTGATGCTCTGGGCCTCGACGGCACACATCGCCTCGAGATCGTTCTGATGCAGCTGGTCCGCCTCATGTCGGGCGGTGAGGTAGTACGTATGTCCAAGCGTACCGGCGAGGCCATCTCCCTCTCCGACCTGCTGGATGAGATCCCTGTCGACTCGGCACGCTATTTCTTCAATTCCCGCGTATCCGACACAACCCTCGACTTCGACCTCGACCTGGCCGTTCGTCAGGACAGCGAGAACCCCGTATACTATGTCCAGTATGCTCACGCACGCTGCAAGAGCATCCTCAAGGCTCTCGAGCAGGACGGCATCTGCACAAAGCCCGAGAAGGTCGACCTCAGCCTGCTGGTCGAGCCTGCCGAGCTTGAGCTGATCCGCGAGCTTTCCAAGCTGCCCGAGGAGATCCGCCTTGCCGCAGAGGCACGCGACCCCTCGCGCATCAACCGCTATGCAGCCTCCTGCGCAACAGCCTTCCATCACTTCTATGCTTCCTGCCGCATCAAGGATTCGGCCACAGCCGAGCTGCGTGACGCACGCATCCACCTTGTCAACTGCGTTGCACAGGTCATCGCCAACAGCCTCTCGGCCCTCGGCGTAACAGCACCCGACCATATGTAATTTCAAAAGTATATAAAGGAGAAGATCCATCCACTGTCTGTGGATGGATCTTTTATTTGGAGCGGGGTAAGCAATAAGTTCATTTCGTGCGCTCTTTTGCGGTATTGACGGATGCAATCAAGATGCGGCGGATTGTACCGCATTGATTATAAAGATCGACCGCTGTTTCTCTGCAGATATTGTAGTATATTTAATGAAATATTGCTACGCAATATGAAATAATCCTTCGGATTATGAAATATTTTGCCTTAGCGGCAAAATGTGAAATAAAATAAATCCCTTATACGCCGCAGCGTATTTCATAGCGTCAGCTATTTCATATGCCGCAGGCATATTTCATAAATCCCGTAAGGGATTTATTTCATTGAAAAGAAACACCTTTTGTCCGTAGACAAAAGGTGTTTCTTTTCTGGAGCGGGGTACGGGAGTCGAACCCGCCTCAGCGGCTTGGGAAGCCGCTGTACTACCGATGTACGAACCCCGCATATATGTCTGACTTTATTATAGTCATCCCCGATGTCGGATTCAAGAGAAATCTGACGGCATATAAAAAGCCGCCCAAAAGGGAGGCTTTGTCTGTTATTTACAGGTCAAGAAAATCCTTGCGGTAGTTTACGCCAAAGAACTCGGCCAGCTCGGCCAGCTCGAGGTCTTTGATGGTGTTGATGCGGGGCAGGTGTGCCGTCAGCATATAGATCTGAGCCGCCTTCTCGACGGTCTCGATAAGGCCAAAGGTCTCGTCCATGGTCCTGCCGGCGCCGTAGATGCCGTGCATACCCCACACAACGAGGCGAAAGTCGCGCATCTTGCAGGCGGTTGCCTCGCCGATCGAGTTGGTGCCGCACAGCATCCAGGGCAGAACGCCTACGCCGTCGGGGAAGACGACGATGCACTCGGTGCACATTTCCCACAGGGTGTGGGTAAACTTTCTCTCATCCAGCTCGTGAACATAATTCATGGCAAGGATGTGGGTGGGATGGCAGTGCATAACGACGCGGTTCTCGGGGTCGACGGTCAGGCGGGCGATGTGGCTCATGAGGTGGGCCGGGAACTCGGAGGTGAACTTTCCGCCGTCGGAGAAGCCCCAGAGAAGGTGGGACTCAAGTCCGTCGGACGAGATGCGGACGATGCCGAGATTATGCTCGGGATCAAACTCGACGTTCTTGAAATACTTGCCTGTGCCGGTGACGATAAAAATCCTGTCGGCAAGGGGATAGGCATCAAAGCCAAGAGGGATGGTGCGGATGATATTATTAACATCGAGATACTGAGCCACCTCCTCGGTGTCCAGCAGCATGCTGATGTTGCCGCCGTTGCGCTCGTCCCAGCCGAGACGGTACATATTGGCGGTGGTACGTTTCATTTCCTCCACAAAGGGAGCTGTGAGAATATCTTTCATAATTAGCCTCTCTTTGCCTGAACTTCTGATTCGTATTTTTCGATCTCGCCGAACCACCGGCCGTCCTGAGGCTTGCCGCAGCGGCGGCAGTATTCATCCCAGATATCTCCGAAGGGCATGGTCTTGAGCTCTTCCTGCATGACCATGAGCTTGGTCCAGTTGTTCTCGTTCTGGAGCCTTGTCAGTTCGGCATGAGGCTCCAGCAGGGCGAAAAGCAGCGCCTTCTGAAGGTTGCGGAAGCCGGTGACCCATGCCGAAACGCGATTGATGGAGGCATCGAAATAGTCGAGGGCGATAAAAACGCGGTCGAGGCCGCATCTTACGACCTCCTTGCAGATCTCGCGGGTCTCGTCGTCGAAAAGCACGACGTGGTCCGAGTCCCACCTTACGCCGCGGGTGACGTGGAGGGCCATCTTCTTGTCGTATGTGAGCATAGCCGAGATCTTGTCGGACACCACCTCGGTGGGGTGATAGTGGCCGTTGTCCATAAGGCTGATGCAGTCGGGGCGGGAAGCGGCATACTTGAGGCACCATTCAGCCGAGCCGACGGTGTAGCTCTCGACACCGATGCCGAAGACCTTGCTCTCGGCACAGGGATAGACCATGGTGGGGTCGAAGGGCTCGGACAGCATCTCGTCAAAGGACTGCTTGTATCTCATGCGGGGGCCGATGCGGTCGGCAGGGATGTCCTTGAAGCCGTCGCCTGCCCATATATTCATTACGCAGGGCTGACCCAGCTCCTCTGCAAGATACTGGGATATGCGTACGCAGGCCTTGCCGTGCTCTACCCAGAAACGCCTTGTCTCTTCGTTGGGGCTGGAGAGGGTAAGGGGGTCGCACTTGGGGTGAGAGAAGAAGGTGGGGTTAAAGTCGCAGCCCAGGCCGCGCTCTTTGCAGAAATCCACCCATTTTTTAAAGTGCTTGGGCTCAAGCTTGTCGCGGTCGACCCAGCCGCCGTTCTCTTCGTCGAAAATGGCATAGCTGGCATGGAGATTCATCTTCACCTGTCCGGGGACGAGGGAGATGACCTTGTCGATGTCGTTCATAAGCTCCTGATAGGTGCGTGCGCGGCCGGGGTAGTTGCCTGTTGTTTGGATGCCTCCGGTGAGAGGCTTATTGGGGTCGGTGTCGAAACCTCTTACGTCATCGCCCTGCCAGCAGTGGAGGGCAATGGGCACATTTTTAAGAGTATCCATGGCGGCATCGACATCGACGCCGAGGGCAGCATATCTTGCCTTGGCTTCTGTATAACTCATGATGGATCGATCTCCTTTATATCAAAGCTGCTGCGGATGGCGTCACGCGCTGTCTGCAGGTCGGGAAGGTCGCCGCCTTCGATCATCTGAACCAGCAGATTGCCGATGGCCGTGCCCTCGACGGGGCCGGCATATACGGGCAGGCCGGTGGCCTTTGCGGTGCACTCGTTGAGATAATCGTCCTGACAGCCGCCGCCGACGATATTGATGGAGGTATAGGTCTTTCCGGTCAGCTCCTGCAGCTCAAGAATTGCATTTTTATAGCAGAGGGCAAGGCTGTGGTAGATGCATTGTGCCAGCTCGCCCACTGTTACGGGAATCTGCTGCCCCGATGCGGCACATTCGGCCTTTATGGCCTCGGTCATGCTGTCGGGCGAGAGGAAACAGTCTTTGTTGACGTCCACCACCGACGGGAAGCCTTCGGCTCCGCGGGCCGCTGCGCTGAGCATGGAAAAGGTCCAGCGCTGTTCGGAGGCTGTGCGCTGCTCTCTGCCTTCAACATAGGTCTCGCCGTTCAGCTCGCGGCGAACCGACTGGAGCATCCACAGGCCCATGATGTTTTTGAGATAGCGGTATCGGCCCCATGCGCCGCCTTCGTTGGTGAAGTTCTTTAGTCGGCTCTGCTCCGAGGTGATGGCATGGTCGTTCTCAACGCCCAGCAGGCTCCACGTACCGCTGGAGAGATAGACTGCGTTGTCGTCGCGGGCAGGAACGGCAAGGAAGGCCGATCCGGTGTCGTGGGTGGCGGGCAGGATGACCGTCGAATCGAAGCCGACTTCGGCCTGAACCTCGGGTGTGAGGCCTCCCAGCACGGTGCCGGGCATTACGGGGTCTTTAAAGAGCTTCCACGGCAGGGTAAGAGCGCCGATGATGCCCTTGTCCCAGCCCTTGGTGACGGTGTAGATCATGCCGGTGGAGGTGGCATTGGTATATTCGTTCTGCATTACGCCGGTGAGGCGATAGTTGAAATAGTCGGGGATCATCAGAAGGCGATCGGCCTGCTGGAGCTGTTCGGGATGCTCGCGCTTGAGGGCGACGAGCTGATAGACGGTGTTGAAGATCTGCTTCTGAATGCCGGTACGGCTGTAAAGCATGGTGTGAGGGATGTATCGCTCGAGGATCCTGTCCATCTTCTCGGTGCGGCTGTCGCGGTAGGCAACGGCATCGCCTATCATATTGCCTTGGCTGTCCACCAGCACGAAGTCGACGGCCCACGTGTCGATGCCGATGGTGCTTGGGATCTTGCCCAGCTCTTTGCAGGCCTTAAGGCCGTCTGTAATACCTTTCCATAGGCTGCCTATATCCCAGCAGTCGTGGCCGTTCTTATGAATCTGTTTGTTGTCAAAGCGCCACACTTCCTCAAGCACCATGCGGCCGTTTTCCATATGGCCGAGGATATGCCTGCCCGAGGAGGCGCCTATATCTATTGCGAGATAGTATTTCATGGATCATTCACCGATAATGTTGGTCAGCCTGCCGATGCCTTCGATCTCGCAGACTACTTCATCGCCGGGATTAAGGAAGCGGGGAGGATCAAAGCCCATGCCTACGCCTGCGGGGGTGCCCATGGCGATAAGGGTGCCGGCCTTGAGGGTCATACCGCGGGAAAGCTCGGCGATGACATAGGGGATGTCGAAGATAAGCAGATCGGTGGTGCTGTTCTGGCGCAGTTCGCCGTTTACATAAGAGCGTACGCCCAGGCCGGGAGGATCGCGGAACTCGTCGCGGGTGACGATCCAGGGACCCATGGGGGTGAAGCCGTCGAGGCCCTTGCCGAAGTACCACTGCTTATGGCGTGTCTGAAGGATGCGGGCCGAAACGTCGTTCATGATGGTATAGCCGAAGATATAGTCATAGGCCTCGTCGTGGGGGACGTTCTTTGCGTCCTTGCCGATAACGACCACCAGCTCCGACTCATAGTCGAGGCGCTCTTCGATATCGCGGTGGGCTTCGATGATGCCGCCATCGGCAACGGCCTCGTTAACACGCTTGGAAAAATAGATGGGGAAGGGCCTTTCGCCGCCGAAGGCCTCGTTATGATAGCGTGCGCCCTCTTCGGCATGGGCCATATAGTTGATGCCGAGGCAGATGACGTCCTGCCTGGGCTGGGGGATGGGAGCCATTTTTTCCACCGAGTCGAGGGCGATACCCTCGCAGGTGCAGGCCGAAAGCGCCTTCTTTTCTTCGTCTGTGATATTCTCGATCAGCTCCTGCATGGACTTATAGCCGAGGCCGGCTTCCTGCACGGGGATCACGTGCTTTTCGTCTGCGGTGAGGATGCCGACTGTTTCGATGCCGTTCAGTTTGAAAGTAAGAAGCTTCATATTATTTCCTCCGGTATATCAATGTGCCATAGAATCAAAATCTATGACCTTGCATATTATCTTGGTGCGTGTGGTGAACCAGACCTCGATGAGGAAGACCTTGCCCACCCTGTCGTAGAGGCGCGAGGCCGACATGGTGCCGCCTGCACGGGTGACTGCACTGTTGGCAAGATAGCCTATCACCGAGCCGTTATCGTCTACAACGACGATGGCCTCGTCGTCATGGGGATTATTGGGGTCTTTGCGGCACATGAAGCGGCTGCCGATGGAAAAGGGTTCGGGGCCACGGTAATTGCCGAAGCCGCACACCGTTACAAAGGTGCCTTCGGGCATTGATCTCACTCCTTTACATTAAAAATAGTACCTGATTTGATTTTACGGTAAATTTATATATTTGTAAAGTAGAGATATGGGTTGACGGACAGGGAGGGGTGGCTTTTGGGAAAACTGGCGTGAGATTCTTCGATTCCGTGCTGCGCACTCCACTCAGAATGACATTTTAGATTTTCGCCGTACTATATTGTCATCCTGAGCGGAGCACAGCGGAGCCCCGGGATCTCACATAAAGATAGAGGTTATATCCAGCTCCTAAGTGCCCTTCAGGGTATTCCCAAAGGAGCCTTGGATGCGGGGAGCCGTCTTCTTAGCCCTCTTTGGGAAAGAGGGTGGCAGGCGAAGCCTGACGGGTGTTTGGCCAGCAGTCTTACGGCAGCACAAAGATAACCGTCAGAACGGTGTTGCCAAACCTCAGTCGCCCTACGGGCGCCAGCTCCTTTCAAAAGGAGCCATTTCTGCCCTCTCAGTCACCCTTCGGGGCATCTCTCTAAGTGCCCTTCGGGGTATTCCCAAAGGAGCCTTGGATGCACTTGTTATTATAAACTTCAACCAAAAAAGTTTGTTGAAATATATGAAAAAAACAGCTTGCGTTGAAATATTATCCATGTAGGCTTATAATTTAGTCATCATAATAAAACACGAAAGGAAGTGTCTGTTTTGACAGTACAGGAAATGAAGAAGGCCGTTTGCGAGGCTATCGATAACCACGCTCAGGAGCTTATCGAGCTCACAGAATCTATCTTCAACGAACCCGAGCTGGGTTATAAGGAGTTCAAGACAGCCGGTAAGGTCAAGGCTCACCTTGACAAGCTGGGACTTAAGTATAAGGACGGCGTTGCCATCACAGGTATCGTTACACCTGTCGAGGGCCGCGACCATAAGGCCAAGATCGCCATCATGGGCGAGCTGGACGCCGTTGTAGTCCCCAACCATCCTACAGCCGACCCCGTAACACATGCGGCTCACTGCTGCGGCCATAATGCTCAGGCTGCATCGGTAGTCGGCGTTGCATACGGCCTCATGGAGTCGGGAGTTATGCAGCACCTTGACGGCGACGTAGTTCTCATGCACGTACCCTCCGAGGAATTCGTAGAGCTGGAGTACAGAAAGAGCCTCATCGACGAGGGCAAGGTATCCTTCCTCGGCGGCAAGCAGGAGTTCATCAAGCTGGGTGTATTTGATGATATCGACATGATGTTCATGCAGCACACATGGAACACGGAAGACGGCGAAGGCAGCAAGATCAAGGCATTTGCAGGCCTCGGCGGCGGAATGAAGGGTATGGGCTTTGTCGGCCGCCTGATCCAGTATCTGGGCAAGGAATCTCACGCCGCAATGCCCAGCCAGGGCGTCAATGCCCTTAAGGCTGCTCAGCTCGGCCTCCAGATGGTCGACGCAAACCGCGAGACCTTCCTCGACGACGACAATATCCGCGTTCATCCCATCATCACAAAGGGCGGCGACCTTGTTAACGTAGTTCCTGCCGATGTAAGACTCGAGACATATGTCCGCGGCAACAACACCGAGGCTATCCTCGCTGCAGCCGCTAAGGTAGACCGTGCCTTCAAGGCAGGCGCCGATGCTCTGGGCGCTCAGTGCATCATCACACATCTGCCCGGCTATATGTGCCCCACCGAGAGCGTCGAGCTCAAGGACGTCATCTATGAGAACCTCAAGCTGGTCTATGGCGACGAGCACGTTATCCGCGACGGCATGGGCGGCTCGACCGACGCATCCGACGTTGCACATATCATCCCCTCGGTACATATGATGGTCGGCGGCTCCCGCGGCGTAGGCCACGGCGCAGACTATGAGATCTGCCGTCCCGACCTGGCAGTTGTCGACGCAGCAAAGGCAATGGCATGCACAGCCATCGACCTGCTGGTCAACGGCGCCGAGAAGGCTCTCGAGGTCAAGGCAGCATACAAGGCTCCCCTCACCAAGGAAGAATACCTCAAGACATGGGGCGGCCTGAATATCTGATTTCAAATCAATATTAAATAGCAAAAAGACCACCTTCGGGTGGTCTTTTTTAATTAATAGTGAATAGTGAATAGGTCCTGGCTTCCCCCTACGTGGGGAAGCTGTCACCGAAGGTGACTGATGAGGGGTCGCGAAGCGCTTTACAGCAAGTTCGCCGCAGGTCACCTCATCCACCGTCTGACGACGGTCCCCCTCCCTTTAGGCAAGGGAGGCATAAAACATT
>JAFOHJ010000212.1 GCA_017421885.1 Clostridia bacterium | reverse complement strand
TGGGGAAGCTGTCACCGAAGGTGACTGATGAGGGGTCGCGAAGCGCTTTACAGCAAGTTCGCCGCAGGTCACCTCATCCACCGCTAAAGCGGTCCCCCTTCCCCATCAAGGGGAAGGCTTTCGGGCGAGCAATGCTCGCCCCTACACCAATCTGACGTAAAACGTCACCTATTACCTCTTACTTATTACCTATTACCTAAAAAAAGCCACCCGAAAGGGTGGCTTTTAATTATTTAAGTATGATGAATCAGTTGCTCTGTGTTGCGTCTGTGCCTGTTTCCTCAGTGCGGGGCTTTCTGCTGCGGGGGCGGCGGTTTGCGCTGCCCGAGCGGCTCTGTGCAGGCTTTCTGCCGGCATTGCCGCGGTTCTGAGGCATATCGGTGGGAGCGATGATGACCTTGCGGTTAGGCTCGCTGCCTGTCGAATATGTTGTTACACCTGCGGTATCCTGCAGCGCCGAATGGATGATCCTGCGCTCGTGAGGATTCATGGGTTCCAGCGCAACGCTCTTCTTGTACTTGAGAGCCTTCTGCGCTGTCTTGTTTGCAAGGGCAATGAGAGAAGCTTCTCTCTTTGCGCGGTAGTTCTCGGTGTCGACTGTAACTCTCCAGCGCTCTTCCTCATCCTTGTTTGTGACAATGGAGGTCAGATACTGAAGGGCATCCAGTGTGTCGCCGCGGCGGCCGATGATCGAGCCCATGTTCTCGCCCGAAAGCTCGAGATGGATGGCCTTTTCATCGGCGTTCTCGCTGATCTCAATATGGGCAGGTGTGCCGAAACGGATCAGCAGGCCTTCGAGAAAATCCTTTGCCTTGCCGGCGGGCGAGGCCTCGAGTGTGACCTTTACGACGGCAGGCTGCTTACCGAATCCGAAAAATCCGGACTTGGGGTTGCTTACTACTTCAACCGAAACTTCATCACGATCGCAGCCCAGAATATTCAGAGCATTCTGGATAGCGGCATCAATGGTATCACCCTTTGCCTCTATAACTTTGATCATTTTACTCTATTTCCTCCGGTTTTATAAAGCTCGATTTCTTCCTTATCCTTTCTCAGGCAATAGGATGTCAGAGAGACCTCCTGTACGCACATGAAAAGGTTGTTGGCTATCCAGTAAAGGCCGACTGCACCGGGCAGTACGAAGCCGAAATAGCCCGACATAAGAGGCATCATCAGGTTCATGCTCTTGTTCATCTGCTGGACCTTCTCGTCATCGCCGTCGGCCTTCTTGCCGTTGACGTTGATCGAGATGACCTCATTCATTGTGGTCATAACATGGGTATAACCCCAGGATGTGAGGGCCGACAGAATGGGAATAGCCCAGTTGAGGGCAGGCTCCTTGAAGCTTGGGGTCTGCGAAAGGTCGAGACCGAAGAAGGTAAAGTCAAGGGGCATGAGATTTGCGCTGAGGTGCTTGACGGCGTCGAAGCTCTCGTTCAGCATTCCGGCAATAGTCATCTGGAAGCCGAACTTGGTGGTTTCAACGCTCAGCGCCTGAGCGATAGCGGTGATCTCTTCGTTGGGAACATGCATCATGTATGTGATGGGCATTGTTACAACGTAGTAGAGACCGAGCATGATGGGCAGGGTCAGCAGCGATGTGCCGCAGCCGCCCATGGGAGAGGCGCCGTAATCTGCATACAGGCGCTGCATTTCCTGAGAGTACTTTTCCCTGTCGTGGCCATACTTCTTCTGGAGCTCCCTGAGCTTGGGATTGATGCGCTGAGTTGTGATCATGCTTCTCTTCTGCTTGATGGAGAAGGGCAGCATGATGACCTTTGCCAGCAGCGCAAATGCCAGAATGGAGTAGCCATAGTTAAGGACCGTGTTATAGATCCACTCCATAACATAGCCCATCGGTGTCGCAATTATATTAAATATTGCACCCATCTGATAAGTTTCTCCTTGTAATTGCGCCGCAAACATGCGGCTTTGGGGTATTCTGCTGTGTGCGTGCTCGCCCACAAGGGCACGCAGGTCTACGGTACCGGATCATATCCCCCTTTGGAAAAGGGGTTGCACCGTAATATCCGCCGGAAGGCCAGAAAGCCTCCTTTTATGGCGCCGTACTTCTCGATAGCCTCGAGGGCATACTGAGAGCAGGTAGGTGTATAGCAGCAAGTGGGATGCCGCTTGAGAGATGAAAGATGCTTGCGGTAGAACTTTATAAGCCATAAAAAAAGACGCTTAAGCATCGCCTTTTTCCTCTTTGATGACCCCGAGGGCCGTCATTAAACTCTTCATCTCGTCGGTCAGTGCTGTAAACAGCATGGTTTCGCTCGCGTGGCGAGCAACGATGACGATGTCGAATCCATCCTTTATCTGCGGCTCCAGCATCCTGTAGGCCTCTCTGATCCTGCGGCGTACATGGTTGCGCGTCACTGCATTGCCGATTTTTTTGGAGACGGTCAGACCAAGGCGGTCGACTTTGCCCAGGCGGTTGCGCATGACGTAGACCGACATGGCTTTGCCTGTTTTGTTTTTGCCCCTTCCATACAGGGCACGGAATCTGTGATTCTCGTTCAAGGACTGAGTTTTGATCATAAAAGTCACCCTTTAAAACTTTAAGACCGCTTGAAAAGCGGTCTTAATTATCTTAGTGGGACAGTCTTACTCTTCCCTTAGCGCGACGTCTGGCGAGAACTTTTCTGCCGTTTTTTGTTCTCATGCGCTTCATGAAGCCATGCTCTTTGCTGCGCTGACGCTTCTTAGGCTGATAGGTACGAACCATGTTTACACCTCCCAATACGGATTAATGAAAGCCCCCGTGGGGCATACTGCTCAACAGTAAACGCACTATGTATTATATATTCAAGGGGCGGCTTCTGTCAATCTATTTTTGCGTTTTTCATCGATTTTAAGAGGGGTAAAATGTAATAAAAATGTCTGATTTAACTTATCGTAATCTTATTTCCAAAAAGTTATAAGATATGCCTTAATAATCTGCCATCAAGCCACGAATAATAAGATGGCCGATCATCGGAATATAAAAAATGAAAGGAAACGGCAGAAATGAAAAAGCTTTTTTTGTTCTACCTTGCGGCCATGCTGGTGTTTTCGCTGGCAGTGGGCTGCGGACGCAATGACGACAAGGTGAATACCCCCGACCCCGGAACTCAGAACGGCAACGGTCAGAACGACATGACCGATGCAGGTGACGATATTGCCGACGGTGCGGGCGAAGTGATCGACGGCGCGGCGCGCGGAGTGCGCGGCATATGGGACGGCGTGCTTGACTTTTTCGGCGGCAACGAGATCCCCCGCACCAGTGAGGACAAGGGCGAGATCTTTGGCGAATACGGCATCGACAAGGAGCTGCTGGACGACTATATCCTCCATGCTCCCGCAGGCGAGAATGATGCCCACGAGTTCTTTATCGCAAAGGTAAAGGAAGGTAAGATGGCCGAGGTCGAGGAGGCGCTTAAGGCGCGCCGCAATGCCATTGCCGAGAACTGGGCCGAGACCGGGCTTGTCGGCATGGATTATGCCCGCGAGCCCTATATCATCAAAAGCGGCAATTATATCATGCTGACTGTGCATGAATCCGACCCCGAGGCGCTTCGGGCCGAGTTCGAGCGCCTTGT
>JAFOHJ010000211.1 GCA_017421885.1 Clostridia bacterium | reverse complement strand
TAAGCTTTTCAGCGGAAAAGGCACTTTTATAAGCGCTGTTTATAATATGACCTATCTTCTGACCGGATTTTTCATGACTCACAGCTTATTTGGAGATAAAGAATAGCATTTGCCCCCGCCTCAAGGCGGGGGTATTTTTCTGCCATGCGGACGAAGAACGCGGGCGAGCAATGCTCGCCCCTACGACTGTCTGACAGGAAATCACTCTGTAGGGGCGTGCATTGCACGCCCGCAGCCTCCTTAAAACAATCTTAAGCTTTCTTCTGTAGTGCAGACTGCTTTTTCATGTTATAATGATAATACAAGAAACCACAAAGGAGGGTCATGATGCGGGTTTTGTTTTACTTTCTGCCCTTTCCTGTCCTTGTGCTTTTTCTGAGAAAGTTCAGTTATTATGAAGAACTGAAAAAGAGGGAGGAGAGCCATCCCGGCAGTGTGTCGCCCGGACTTATGAGAGAAATGCGTTTTTATTCCATCATATATGGCATAATTGTTGTTATCGTAGTAGCAGTAAATCTTGTTTTTATGATGCTTGTAAACACAGGTTCGATTTCAAATATGTGAAACTGCAAAGGAGGCCTATTTCATGTTTGAACTTATATTTTTCGGTTTCCCCTTTGTTGCCCTGATCGCCTGGGTGGCCTGCCTTAACCGATATTCCACCCTGAAAAGGGAGCATAAAGAAGACCCCGCCCGTGTTTCGGAAAAGGATCTTAAGCTCGCCCGTATGTGGACATATATCAGCGGCGTGGTCGCCCTTGCACCCGTAGCAGTGGTGGTGGGCTTCATCGTCCTTATTTATACAGGCGCCATCGCCTTCATGTGAGGTGGGCGGCATGAACGAAAAGACCTTTATGCGGCTGCTGGCCGCAATAGTCGTTATCGGAGCGGCGGCTACATTGATCCACCTCGCCTATGCTGTCTATGCCTATCAGCACTGCTCGATAATCTACTTTATAGCAAAGGAGCTGTGGTGACATGAAGCGCAGGCAGATACTTACCCTTGTTTCGGCAGTTCTTTTCTTTGCCCTCTTCAATATGAGTATGTATTTCGTATTGACGAGAAGGCTCTCGAATAACTTCAGTTCGGCCACGCAGGCTCAGATGGTGGATGTCGGCTCTTATCTGCCTCATAACGAGGCTTCCGATCTGCCCGATATCGATGCAGATCTTATGCTGGAGGGTGAGCTGCCGGTCCTTGACGGAGCGGCGGCGCTGGTGCCCGTCTATGCCGCAGTCATAGATACCCTATACCCCGAAGGCTGCGTTACCTTTGAGGGCGGCGAGTTCTCGAGCGATAATTACTATGGCGAGAACTTTGCCCCGGACAGCAAAATGCAGTACCGCAACACGGTGCGCGGATATCAGGCGGTGGTCGACGGTACAGCCGATATCCTGTTCTGCGCCGCGCCTTCCGAGGATCAGAAGGCCTATGCAGAGGATAGGGATGTCGAGCTGGTGTATGTCCCCGTGGGACGCGAGGCATTCGTGTTTTTCGTAAACTCCGATAATCCGGTGACCGGCCTCACCACAGCACAGGTGCGCGATATCTATGCCGGAAAGATCACATACTGGAGCGAGGTGGGCGGCGCGAAACGAACAATAAACCCCGTCACCCGTCTTGAAGGCAGCGGCAGCCAGACGGCTATGAATGCTTTTATGGGCGATGTTCCCATAGGCCCCAAGTCGCCCTTTGCCATCACCGGCGGAGCCATAGGCTTTTCCTTCCGTTATTATATGGACGGTATAGTTGAGAATGACGGCGTCAGGATGCTGGCTCTCAACGGCGTTTATCCCAATGCCGATAATATCCGAAGCGGCGATTATCCTATCATAGCCGAGTTTTATGCCATCTACCGGGCCGATAATGACAACCCCAACATACCGGTCCTTATCGACTGGCTGCTGTCGGACGACGGACAGAGGCTTATCGAGGAATGCGGATATGTGTCGGTAAAATAGCAGTTTACAAAATATCTGTTTAATCGCAGCCGATAATGGGATATAATACCTTCTGAAATAAATAAGCATATCTCACAGGAGGAGCAAGCATGAAAACAGCC
>JAFOHJ010000210.1 GCA_017421885.1 Clostridia bacterium | reverse complement strand
GCTGCTGCCCATGGTCATTGCCCTCGTCGGTCTTATCATCGGCATCAAACCTCTTGCCGCCGTGGGAGGCAACCTCTTCGTTCTCGTCAACCCCATCCGCAAGGCAAAAAAAGAGCTGGTGTGGACCGACCGCGTGAAGAGGCTGACCGTCACCGCCCTTGTGATCTTCCTCCTGCTGGGAGCCATAGATCTCGCCACCCTGCCCCTTTATGTCATAGCGCTGCCCTATGCAGTCATGGCGCTGGCGGCCATAAACTCGCCCATCGAGAAGCGTATTTCTCAGTGGTATGTGGACGATGCCAAGCGCATCCTGCGCGAGAACAGCCACATCAAGGTCATCGGTCTCACCGGCAGTTATGGCAAAACCTCCACAAAATACTTCTTAAATCAATTACTTTCGGTAAAATATAATGTCTACATGACTCCTGGTAATTACAATACCACCCTCGGAGTCACCCGTGCCATCCGCGAGGGCCTGAAGCCCACCCACGAGATATTCCTCTGCGAGATGGGCGCACGCCATGTGGGCGACATCACCGAGCTGTGCGAGTTCGTTCATCCCGACATGGGCATCGTCACCTCCATCGGACCTCAGCACCTCGAGACCTTCGGCAGCCAGCAGAACATCATAAACGAAAAGCTGGCCCTTTACCGCGCCACGAAGGATAAGGGCGGTGCCTTCCTGAACTTCGACAGTCCCCTCATTTCCGAGGGCAGCTACGAGGGCAAGGTGACCCTTTACGGCACAGCCGAGTCCTGCGGCTACCGCGGCGGCGAGGTCAGAGTCGGCGCCTTCGGCTCGGAGTTCACCGTCACCACCCCCTCGGGCGAAACGGCCACCTTCAAAACACGTCTGCTGGGCCGTGCCAATGTTCAGAATCTCATCGGAGCCATCGCCGTTGCCAACACCCTCGGCATCCCCATGAAGTCGCTGGTCCCTGCCGTTCGCGCGCTGGAGAGCGTACCTCACAGGCTGTGCCTTATAAATGGCGGAGCCGATACATGGTTCATCGACGATGCCTACAACTCGAACCCCGAGGGCAGTAAGGTAGCCCTTGAGACATTGTCCAAGTGCGAGGGCATGACGAGGATTGTCCTGACCCCCGGCATGGTCGAGCTGGGCGAGCTTGAGCATCAGCTCAACGCCGAGATGGGTACATATGCGGCCTCCTGCTGCGACTATGCGGTGCTGGTCGACAAAAAGCGCGGCGAGGATATAAAGCGCGGCCTTCTCGAAGGCGGCTTCCCCTCTGAGCGCATATTCCACACCGATACATTCACCAAGGGCCTCGAGTATGCAAGAGCCATCCCCGGACCCAAGATGATCCTTCTTCTTAACGACCTTCCCGATCATTATTGATGGAGAAAAACATACTTATCCGCAATTCGCGGACATTAAGAAAGAATATGACCAAAGAAGAAAAGCATCTTTGGTATGATTTTCTGAAAGATATAGGAGTTCCGATATACCGTCAGAAGGTGATCGGACCATATATTGTAGATTTTTATTGTTCACAGGCAAAGCTTGTAATCGAGCTTGACGGTTCTCAGCATTATGAAGATGAGAACGAAAAGAAAGACAAGGTAAGAGATGAATATCTCGTGTCACTTGGTATGAAGGTGCTGAGATATTCGAACTTGGATGTGAACAGTAATTTTGAAGGTGTCTGCATCGATATAGAGCAGAACATAAAAGCAAGAACCAATAAGCCTTCCCCCTGATGGGGAATAAGCTTGAGGCGAAGAGCTTAAGGCTTCCCCCTGTGTGGGGAAGCTGTCACCGAAGGTGACTGATGAGGGGTCGCGAAGCGCTTTTCGGGAAGCCGGACGCAGTTCACCTCATCCATGTTGACTGTCCTTGCTGCTTTGTCGAATTATCTGTAAACTTATCTGTATAAATAACAGTTTTATCTGTTGTTGTAGCACCATTGGCAATAGATGCCATATATGCAAATCCTGTAGAAGCATTATTTTCATTTCCGCCAGGTTTTCCTATTCTTGTAAAGTCAGCCTCAATCGTCAAGCCTTCTCTTTGAACTTCGCCAAGATTTTCAAGCATAACATATGCGAAATTATACCATTCAGGAGATTTCATCTCAAGTGCTCCATTTTGTACACTTGCAGTTGCCTTAGCAGGAGTGATTGCAGCCCCATTGTAATCCTCGTAGAGTTTCCAACCTGCAGGAAGCTGTCCATTTACATAGTCATCAAAGTTTTCTTCGTATGTGAAATCTACAAGCTTTGTTACCAATTCACTTGCAGGATATTCACTTGTCTTTGTACCCATAATCTTGATATTATCAAACTCCGCCTTACAAGCACGCATCATAAGTCCAAGATAACCTGAGTTTTGTGTTGTATTTGTTGCATTATAATAAGTAAGCTTTGTACCATTGATATAAACGTCAGGGCTCTTTGTTCCGCTTGCAAATACAAGTCTTAGCTTTACAGTTTCGTTTGCAAGGAATCCTTCGCCTTCACCATATATAGAACTTGCGCTTGCTGTTGGCGCACTTGATGAACCTACTTCAGTAAACTCTGCTTGTGGATAGAATGTATAAAGACCGCCGCTGCTCATATCAGCGCCATCAATCATATACATGAATCCTGTTTTTGGTCTTGTTGAAGTTCT
>JAFOHJ010000209.1 GCA_017421885.1 Clostridia bacterium | reverse complement strand
CAAGGCCGGCATCAAGTATCAGGACGAGATCATCCTTGCAGGCGGCACCGACACAGCTGCCATGGCTCACACCGGCAAGGGCGCTCCCGCATGCTGCATGTCGATCCCCTGCCGCAACGTCCATTCGGCCTGCGAGGTCGTTTCGGTAAGTGACGTTGAAAACGGTGCAAAGCTGCTGGCCGCATGCGCCATGCAGGCATTTTAAAGGAGGGAAATGAACTATGTTTGATATTTTGACACTTCAGAACGAGCTCCTTTCGCTGGCGCTCCCCTCCGGCTTCGAGGCAAAGGTAGGCGCACATCTTGCCGAGCTGGCAAAGCCCTTTGTCGACGAGATCACCACCGATGCAATGGGTAATGTCATCTGCCATAAGAAGGGCGAGGGCAAGAAGATCATGCTGTCGGCCCACATGGACCTGATCGGCTTTATGGTCACCTTTATCGAAGAGAAGGGACGCCTGCGCTTCGAGCCCATCGGCGGCCACAACCCCGCATTCCTGCACCGTACCTCGGTACGCTTCCCCAACGGAACAAGAGGCGTTATCATGTGCGAGAAGTGGGGCGTTGAGAGCAAGAAGAACATGGCCGATGTCCGCACAAACTCCTTCTATATCGATATCGGCGCAGGCTCTTATGAGAATGCCGCAAAGGTAGTTAATATCGGAGATGTCTGCGTATTTACAGGCGAGGCCTGCGAGCAGAACGGCATGATCATGACTCCCTATGCCGACGACCTTGTTGCCTGCATCGTTCTGCTCAAGGTCATGGAGCAGCTCAAGAGCTCGCCCTATGACGTATACTTCGTATTCTCCTGCCAGGAAGAGCCCGGCCTCCGCGGCGCAGGCACTTCGGCATATCAGATCCATCCCTATATGGGTATCGCGGTCGACGTATGCGGCGCAGGCGACACACCCAGCTCCAACACCTACTGCGATGTCAAGCTGGGCAAGGGTGCAACAGTAAAGATCAAGGACGGATCGCTGGTCTGCAATCCTCAGGTAGTAAACTTCCTGCGTGAGGCAGCCGAGAGAGCCGGAGTCACCTATCAGGACGAGATCCTGCTTTCGGGCGGCACCGATGCCGGCGCTATCCAGCGCACAAGAGGCGGCATTTTTGCCGGCGGCGTATCCATCCCCACAAGAAACGTACATTCTCCCCGCGAGATTTACAGCATCTCCGACGTAGAGGGCGCCGTTTCGATCCTTGTATCGGCACTCAGCGAATAATCCAAAACAGGAGTAAACTTTTCCAAAATGAGCTTTGATTTCACACCGGAGCTCTGGGAACTGGCCGAAAAAGCGGAGGAGCTTGCAGCCCTCCGCTTTAAAGCCATTGACCGGGTCTCCTTTCAGAACACACAGAAGATCCTGACCGCATTCTCCAACCACCGCGTGTCCGACTCCTACTTCAGCGGCACCACCGGCTATGGATATGACGATCAGGGACGCGACAGGCTTGAAGAGATCTATGCCGAAGTCTTCGGCGCAGAGGCAGCCCTGGTCCGCACCGGCTTTGTAAACGGCTCCCATGCCATCACCTGCGGCCTCTTTGCCTGCGTTACCAGCGGCGACACCATGCTGTCGGTCACTGGCAATGTATACGACACTCTTCAGACCGTCACCGGACAGCACGGCAAGCTGGGCGGCACCTTTGCCGACTATGGCATAGGCTTTGAGATCGTAGATATGAAGGACGGACTTCCCGACTGGGACGCCATCCGTGTCCGTGCGGCCGAGCCTCATATCAAGGCAGTCTATATCCAGCGCTCCCGCGGCTATGACATCCGCCAGACCCTTTCCATCGACGAGATCGGCCGCATCTGCTCGATCGTACGCGAGGTCAACCCCGAGGCCGTTATCATGGTCGACAACTGCTACGGCGAGTTCTGCGACACACGCGAGCCCACACAGGTAGGCGCCGACCTTATCTGCGGCTCACTTATCAAGAATCCCGGCGGCGGACTTGCCCCCTCGGGCGGCTATGTTGCCGGCCGTAAGGATCTGGTCGATCGTGCTGCCTGCCGCCTGACCCTTCCCGGCATCGGCGCCGAGTGCGGCGCATCGCTGGGCCAGAACCGCGCCCTCTATCAGGGCTTCTTCATGGCCCCCCACACAACGGCACAGGCCCTCAAGACGGCATCCTTCTGCACATATCTTATGGGCCTTCTCGGATACGAGGTAACTCCCTCGCCCGACAGAGCCGGCCTTGATATCATCCACACCGTAAACTTTGGTGCGCCCGAAAAGCTCAAGGCATTCTGCCGCGGCATTCAGGCCGGTTCGCCCGTCGACTCCTATGTCACACCCGAGCCCTGGGCTATGCCCGGCTATTCTGACGAGGTAATTATGGCAGCCGGCGCATTCATTCAGGGTTCTTCCATCGAGCTGTCGGCCGACGGCCCCATGCGTCCTCCCTACACCGCCTTCATTCAGGGCGGCCTCACATACGAAAGCGGCAAGCTGGGCATCATGACGGCTGTCCAGTCGCTTCTCAACGACAACAAATAAGATTAGAGGTTGATTTTTTTGGAAGCACTGCTTGAAGAGATCCTCGATAACGCATCACAATATAAGAAGCTTGGCAAACCTGCCAGCTATATCCCCGAACTGGCAAAGGGCGATGTCAACGACCTTGGCATCTATGTCATTTCCAGCAACGGACAGGCCTTCCGCGCCGGTGATTATAAAAAACAGTTCACCATACAGAGCGTTGTAAAGCCTATTCTTCTGCTGCTTGCACTCATGGACAACGGCATCGACGAGGTGCGTTCGCGCATCGGTGTCGAGGCCACGGGCAAGCCCTTTGACGCCATCAATGTCACCGATCAGACTCTGCTCAGCCAGCACATTAACCCCATGGTCAACATGGGTGCCATTGCCATGTGCAGCCTTATCAAGGGAAAAGACTATAACGAGCGCTTTGAGCGCCTGCTGGAGCTTACACGAAAGCTTGCCGGCAACCCCAATATCCATCTGGACGAGGCGGTCTACCTGTCGGAAAAACGCACAGGCAACAAGAATCGTGCTCTGGCATTCATGCTCAAGTCCTACGGTATGCTCGATGATGATGTGGAAGATGTTCTTGACTGCTATTTCAAGGCATGCTCTATCAGTGTCACCTGCAAGGACCTTGCGCGAATCGCCTATGTTTTTGCAAGCCGCGGCAAGCTGCCCATCTCTGATGAGAGGGTATTCCCTGCCGAGCTGGCCCGCTTTGTAAACGCGGTCCTCGTCACCTGCGGTATGTATGACGGCTCGGGCGACTTTGCCGTAAGAGTCGGCGTTCCCGCCAAGAGCGGCGTAGGCGGCGGCATCATGGCGGTCGTTCCCACCCGCATGGGCATCGGCATTTTCTCGCCGGGCCTCGACGAGAAGGGCAACAGCCTTGCGGGCACAAAGGCTCTCGAAGAGCTCAGCCACAAAATGTATCTCAGTATTTTCTGATGCATAAAGCCACCCTTTGGGTGGCTTTATATATTGACAACAATGCTTTCGATAGACAGACAAGTATTTCGGACGAATGACAACGCTATTTAGGAGATAAACATAAATGAGATTTGTTTATTTAGTACAGCACGCATACCTATACGGCAGAGATAATGAACATGAAGAAGCTAAAATTATAGGTATATTTGATAGTGAAGAAAAAGCAAATGAAATCATTCAAATCTATAAAGATCTTCCCGGTTTCAGAGATTTTGATGAGGAGTGTTTTACGGTAGACAAGTACGAAATTAATAAAGGGGAATGGTCTGAAGGGTTTGTAGAAAATCTATAAACCATCCTGATTTTCAGGAATGTATTTACAACAGCTCCAGAAAATAAAATAATTTACATCCGGGCGTTTATACTGTATAATAAGCATGTAAAAATCCTATTATGGAGGTAATTCACATGGTTGTTACAAAAGATTCCATCATCGGCGAGATCCTTGCTGAGGATATGGGTGCTGCAGAAGCATTCTTTGAGTGCGGCATGTTCTGTGTTGGCTGCCCCAGCTCGGCTGTAGAGTCGATCGCAGAGGCTGCTGTTGTTCACGGTCTCAATGCTGATGAGCTGGTTGAACGTCTCAACGCTTACTTTGCAATGCACTAAGCAGCAGATAAACAAATGATTCAAATGGTGAGGCGGCCTATGGTCGTCTCATTGTTTTATACGGAGATATATTTATGATCAAACTTACACCCCGCCTCGAGCTGTGTGCCGAGATGTGCCCTGCCTGCAGCCGCGCCGTTGATGTGGGCTGCGACCACGGATATCTCATCATCCGCATGGTGGAGGATGGAAAGGCCCTGAAAGGACTCGCCTGCGACCTTAGAAAGGGCCCCCTTGAAAATGCAAAAAAGAATATCGCTCAGCACGGCCTCGAGGACAGGATCGAAACCGTACTCACCGACGGTCTCAATGGCATTGAAGGCGGCGAGGGCGATGTCATAACCATCTGCGGCATGGGCGGCGACCTTATCGCCGACATTATTTCACGTGCCGAGTGGGTGCGAAAGGCGGCAGTTATTGCTCAGCCCATGAGCAAGCAGGAGCGTCTGCGCGAGTTCTGCCTTAAAAACGGATATAACATCACCGAAGAGCGCCTTGTGTGGGAAGACCGCAGACTTTATGTCCTCATGCGCATAGAATCGGGAGAATATGAGGGCGAGGACCACATGTTGTGGAGCGCAGCCATGGAGCGAGATCCCTTGTTCCGTGATTACCTTGAAATGACAGCGGGGAAATACCGCCATATCTACCGCGGCAGCGGAAACGCAGCCGACAGCCGTATGCTGGCCATGCTGGAGGAGAAGATAAGATGTCACTCGACAGTTTTGTAATAAAGGCTCAGACCCTTGCCCTTGATGAAGAGCTAAAGGGCGCAAGGATAGACAAGATCTTCATGCCCCGCCCCACCGAGGTAGTCCTCAGCATCAGAGGCACTATGGGTTCGGGCAGGCTGATGATCTCCTGCGGCGGCACCAATGCCGGCATCTATATGACGGCCCTCAGGCCCGAAAATCCCCCTCAGCCCCCCATGCTGTGCATGCTGCTGCGCAAGCACATGCAGGGCGGCAAGATCCTTTCGGTCACTCAGCCGGGCGGCGAGAGGATCATGATGATCTCTTTCACCTCCACCGACGAGCTGGGAAGGGTGTCGGAGAAGAAGCTGGTGTGCGAGCTCATGGGCAAGCGCACAAACATACTGCTGCTGGATGAAGAGGGCATTATACTCGGCTGCGTAAGGAAGGTCGACTATGAAATGT
>JAFOHJ010000208.1 GCA_017421885.1 Clostridia bacterium | reverse complement strand
TCTATATCAACACACTGATCGTCGGCCTTGCAGCGCCGATGCTGGGTGTTCTTGCCTTTTCGGTTGTCATCCCCAACTGGTTCGTCGAGCAGCGCGGCAAGGCCATCGGCCTTTCCTTCATGGGAAGCGGCGTCGGCGGAATGATCTTCAACTACCTCACCGGCCAGTGGATCATCCAGTATGGCTGGCGAAACACCTACCGCATCCTTGCCGTCTGCCTCTTTGTCGGCCTTGCGCCCTTTGTGTTCAAGGTGCTCAGGGTTAGGCCCTCCGACATGGGCCTTGAGGCCCTCGGCGCACACCGCGCCGAAGGAATGGCCGGAGCGGAAGAGGAGCAGGGCGGCATCACCTTTAAGGAGGCTGTGCGCTCAAGCAAGCTCTGGATCCTCTGTCTTGCCATTGCCGCCTTCAATATCTGCTCCTACTGTAATATGCAGACCATCTCGCCCCACCTCACCGATGTGGGCTACAGCGCAATGTTCGGCGCCACAATGGTGTCGCTGGCAATGGGCTCGCTGGCCATTGGCAAGCTGTCGCTGGGCGTTCTGATCGACAAGGTAGGCGCCAAGCGCGCAACACTCATGTCGGCCTTTTCCTATACGCTGGGCCTTGCCGGCCTGCTGTTCTGCAAGGCAAAGTTCATGCTGCCGCTGATCCTTATCGGCACCTGCCTGGGCACGGCCTTCGGTTCGGTGGCCATTCCCATCATCACCGAGGGCGTTTTCGGCCGCAAGGACTATGCCGCCATCTACGGCTTCATTTCGGGAGCCACCAGCCTTGTATCCACCTTCAATCCCACTCTGGCCAACCTTGTTTTCGACGGTGTTGGCAGCTACGAGCCCTGCTATATCGCAGGCATAACACTGTCGCTGGTCGCGGCGTATATTTTCTGGAGTTTCTTTACAAAATTAGAAAAGGGAACTCTTTAAGCCTAGGATAAATCACATTTCTTTGACATACAGGGGGTAATTATGAAAAAAACAGGATTCGACAATCAGGCATACATCCAGCGCCAGTCTGAAGAGATCCTCAAGAGGATCGATAAGTTCGGCGGCAAGCTCTATCTCGAGTTTGGCGGCAAGCTTTTTGACGACCATCACGCATCCCGTGTTCTGCCCGGATTCGAGCCCGACAGCAAGCTGCGCATGCTTCGCATGATCGCCGACCGTGCCGAAGTCATCATCGCAATTTCGGCCATGGACATCGAGAAGAACAAGGTGCGCGGTGACCTGGGCATCACCTATGATGCCGACACTATGCGCCTTATCGACATTTTCCGCAGCTTCGGCCTTTATGTCGGCTCGGTGGTCATCACCCAGTTCAGCGGTCAGCCTGCGGCAGAGGCCTTTAAGGTAAAGATGGAGCGCCTTGGCATGCCTGTTTATATGCATTACCCCATCGAGGGCTATCCCACCAATGTCCAGCACATCGTAAGTGAGGAGGGCTTTGGCAAAAACCAGTATATCGAAACCAGCCGTCCCCTTGTTGTTGTTACGGCTCCCGGCCCCGGCAGCGGCAAGATGGCCACCTGCCTCAGCCAGCTCTATCACGAGAACAAGCGCGGCATTCAGGCCGGCTACGCCAAGTTCGAGACCTTCCCCATCTGGAACATTCCCCTCAAGCACCCCGTCAATCTGGCTTATGAGGCAGCAACAGCCGACCTCAACGATGTCAACATGATCGATCCCTATCATCTGGAGGCCTATGGTGTCACCACGGTCAACTATAACCGCGACATCGAGGTATTCCCCGTTCTTCGCGCCATGTTCAAACAGATCTACGGCGAGTGCCCCTACCAGTCGCCCACCGATATGGGCGTAAACATGGCAGGCTACTGCATCGTCGATGACGAGGCCGTCTGTCATGCCTCCTGCGAGGAGATCATCCGCCGTTACTACAAGGCAAAGGCCGACTACCGCAAGGGCACCGGCACCGAAGAATCCATCAACAAGATCGAGCTGCTCATGCAGCAGAAGGGCATCTCGCTCGATGCCCGCCCGGTCATCAGGGCCGCGCTTGAGCTTGAAGAGGCCATCGACGGACCCGTTATGGCCATCGAGCTTAAAGATGGACGCATCGTCACCGGTAAGACCAGCGAGCTTATGGGCCCCGCATCGGCAGCACTGCTCAATGCCGTAAAGGCCATGGAGAATATCGAGCGTCCCATCCACTTTATCTCGGCCGATGCGATCACCCCCATCCAGCGCCTTAAGACCGAGCTGTTGGGCGGCAAGAACCCCCGCCTGCATTCCGACGAGGTCCTGATAGCTCTCAGCATGAGCGCAGCCACCGACAAGAATGCTGAGCGTGCCTTTGTCCGTCTCAGCGACCTGCGCGGCTGCGAGGCTCATTCGACAGTCATGCTTTCGTCGGTCGACGAGGATGTATACCGCAGGCTGGGCATCAATCTGACCTGCGAGCCTAAGTATCAGACCAATAAGCTGTTCCACAGATAAGGAGAGCTCTTGATGAAGACCCTTCTGCACGTTTGCTGTGCGCCATGCTCGATCATGTGTATCGAGACCCTTAAGAATAAGGGACATGAGGTGTCGGCATTCTGGTATAACATAAACATCCATCCTTTCACCGAGTATAAGGCCCGCCGCGATGCCATGAAGGCCTATGCCGAGAGCATCGGGCTGCCGCTGATCGTCGACGACAACTACGGCCTGCGTGAGTTTGTGGTGAATGTGGCCGACAACATCATGGCGAGGTGCGTGTTCTGTTATCGCAGCCGCCTTGAACGTACGGCGAGAGAGGCTAAGGAAAAAGGCTTTGATGCCTTTACCACCTCTCTTCTCGTAAGCCCCTATCAGAACCGCGAGGCCATCATAAAGATAGGCCGTGAGGTGGGGGAGAAATACGGAGTTGAGTTCCTGCCCGAAGATTTCAGGCCCTTCTTCCATGAGGGGCAGGACAGGGCGAAAGAGCTTGATATCTATATGCAGAAATACTGCGGCTG
>JAFOHJ010000207.1 GCA_017421885.1 Clostridia bacterium | reverse complement strand
ATGAAAGCTCTTATGCTCTTATCAACAGTACTTACTGCATCTCTGGTGATTTTGCTTATGGTATATGTTCTTGTAAACGGTATACCAAATATAACATGGGAGCTTATCTCTACCAAACCAAGCTATCTTTCCGAGAGTATCGGAATCCTCCCTGATATATTGAACACATTATATATCGTTATAGCAACTCTTATTATAACCCTGCCTTTAGGTGTAGGCGCAGCAATATATCTTACGGAATATGCATCTAACAAAAAAGTTGTAAGCATCATAGAATATGCCGCAGAGACCCTTTCCGGTATTCCCTCCATTATATATGGTCTTGTAGGCGTGTTACTGTTTTCCAACAACATGGGAACATGCCTTATGGCAGGCGCACTTACTCTTGTGATTATGAACCTGCCCACTATAATGCGCACCACTCAGGAAAGTCTCAAAACCGTTCCCCAGTCCTACCGAGAAGGCGCATTCGGTCTGGGCGCTGGCAAGTGGAGAGTTATCCGCACAGTAGTACTTCCCGGCTGTGTGGATGGCATTATCACCGGCTGTATTTTGTCAGTCGGCCGAATATTAGGCGAGTCTGCCGCCCTTCTTTTTACCGCAGGGTTTGCCCATGCAGCAAACGGTATCATTGATGGTCTGGCGTCCCCCGGCGCTACCCTTACCGTTGCTCTTTACGTTTACGCAAAGGAACAGGGAGAGTTCGGTGTTGCCTTTGCCATTGCCGCTATACTTATGGTCATGACTGTGCTTATCAACTTTGCGGCCACTCTGGTACAGAAACATTTTGCTAAAAGGAGAAATATATGAGCACCGACATTAGCGTAAAAGATGTGTGCCTGTGGTGCGGATTTTGCAAAAAGGAGAAAAACATGAATAATATTATTACTGTAAAAGATATGTGCCTGTGGTACGGTGACCATCAGGCTCTGAAAAACATAAATATCAATATACCCGAAAATAACATTACCGCCTTTATCGGTCCTTCCGGCTGCGGTAAATCCACTTTTCTTAAAACACTCAACCGTATGAACGACCTTATTCCCGGCGTAAAAATAACAGGTGACATCCGCTATGGAGATACTGACATTTTCGCCAAAGAAGTGGATGTAAATAATCTTCGCAAGGATATCGGCATGGTGTTCCAAAAGCCAAACCCTTTTCCTATGAGCATATATGACAACATTGCTTATGGTCCAAGAACTCACGGCATAACAAACAAAGTGAAGCTTGACGAAATCGTGGAGCAAGCCCTTCGCGATGCGGCTATCTGGGATGAAGTAAAAGACAGACTTAAAAAGAACGCCCTCGGCATGTCCGGAGGACAGCAGCAGCGTCTTTGCATAGCAAGGGCATTGGCAGTTAAACCAAAGGTTTTGCTTATGGATGAACCCACAAGCGCCCTTGACCCCATCTCAACCTCCCGCATAGAGGAGCTTGTCGTAGAACTTAAGGATAAATATACCATCGTTATGGTAACTCACAACATGCAGCAGGCTGTTCGTGTATCCGACTATACCGCCTTCTTCCTGCTCGGCGAACTTGTCGAGTTTGGCACTACTGACGATATATTCTCTCAGCCCATTGATAAACGTACAGAAGATTACATTACCGGCAGATTCGGTTAAAGGAGGAAAATATGAGAAACAGATTTGACGAACAGCTTTTTGAGCTGAACAGAGAAATTATTGAAATGGGTGCCATGTGCGAAGAAGCCATCGCCACAGCATCAAAAGCCCTTACAACAGGTAACACCGGCCTTGCTTCAGCCGTAACAACAAACGGCTCCGCCATTGACCAGATGGAGCGTGCTATAGAAAACCGCTGCATGAAACTTTTACTTCATCAGCAGCCTGTTGCCCGTGACCTTCGCCTTATTTCTGCCGCACTTAAAATGATAACCGACATGGAGCGTATAGGCGATCAGGCTGAGGATATTGCAGAGATCGTGTTGTATCTTAAAGGGCGCACTATGGACGGCATGGACCTTATAGAAGAAATGGCTCAGGCAACTATCGAAATGGTAACAAGCAGTGTGGACGCCTTCATCAAAAAGGATGTTGACCTTGCAAAAAAAGTAATTGAACAGGATGATATAGTTGACAACTATTTTTCTAAAATAAAATAT
>JAFOHJ010000206.1 GCA_017421885.1 Clostridia bacterium | reverse complement strand
GGCGAGCATTGCTCGCCCGCAGAATCCAAAAAACCACCCATGAGGGTGGTTTTTCGGTATGTAACTTAAATTACTTACTTGATGATAACGATGCCTTCGACTTCGCCGGCGATGCCTGCAGCATTAGCCTCGTCTGTGTCGATGTGCATTCTTGTAGCGAACTTCTCGGAAACGCGAACAACTACATCACCAAATGTCAGAGCGCGGCCACCGCAGTTTGTCTCAACAGAGATGATCTGCTTGTCCTCAACGCCCATAGCAGCAGCGTCTTCGGGTGTGATGTGCAGGTGGCGCATAGCAGCGATGACGCCCTCTGTCAGCTCAACTTCACCCTTGGGGCCAACCAGCTTGCAGGAGCCGGAGCCTGCGATGTCGCCGCTCTCGCGAACGGGAGCCTTAACGCCGATGGAACGTGCGTCTGTCAGGGAGATCTCTACCTGAGAAGCCTTACGCTCGGGGCCGAGAACCGAGATGCCGGGGAAAGCGCTCTTTGTGCCTTCTACGCGAACCTTTTCCTCACATGCGAACTGGCCGGGCTGGGAGAGGTCCTTCTTCTTTGTCAGCTGATAGCCTTCGCCGAAGAGGATGTCGATGTGCTCTCTGGACAGGTGGATGTGACGAGCCGATGTTTCGATGATAACTTTATTCATGGGTATCTCCTCCAAAATCAATTTCAGAAAAATCGAACTTTTCCTGTCTTTAAGATATCACACACTCGCCTCTTTTTCAAGCCACCATATGGCATAAGCTCTATTTTATTATCAATATGAATGATACAAAGCCCCGCAAAATATAATTTACAGACAATCTACTTGTGAAGGTGCAGCCTTATGTAGTAAAATGAATTGTCATAAACCATCTCAGCTATCCCCCGGAGGTTTTTATTTTGGACAGATTCAGTATGACACGGTGCGAGATCGATCTTGACCGTTTTGAACATAATATCGAAGAGGTAAAGCGCCTTGCCGGCAGCAGCACCCCTATGGCCGTTATAAAGGCCGATGCCTACGGACACGGCGCCGCCGTTCTGATGCGCAGGCTCTTCTCTCGCGGCATCGAATATTTCGGTGTCGCCAACATCGGCGAAGCTATGGAGCTGCGCCGCACCTTCCACCGCGGACATATCCTCGTCCTCGGCTACACGCCACCTCACCTGATGCATTATGCCGCCGACTATGGCGTTTCGCTGACTGTGTTTTCCATCGAGCAGGCCCGCGCTCTCAACGCCATAGGCCAGCCTGCCTCGGTACATATCAAGCTCAACACCGGCCTCAACCGTCTTGGCTTCCCGCCCACCGAGCAGTCGATAAACGAGATAAAAGAAATTTCTCAGATGAAAAACATCACCATCGAGGGCATCTTCAGCCATTTTGCTCAGGGATCGGAGGATGAAGACTTCGGTCAGATGCAGATCTTCCGCATGATGACCGAATGGCTGGAGAAAGAAGGCATAAACCTGGGTCATAAGCATATCTGCGACGGAATTGCCCTAGGCAAATACGGCCCTCTCGGTTTTAATATGGTGCGCCCCGGCGCCCTGCTTTACGGATATGGCAGCCATGCCCTGCCCATCATGTCGCTTAAATCTCAGGTCATCTTTGTCCATAAGGTGCCTGCCGGCGAGGGTGTAAGCTATGGCCTGACCGACAAGTGCGACCACGAACGAGTCATCGCCACCCTGCCCTACGGTTATTCCGACGGTGTTCCCCGCCTGCTGTCGAACGGCAAGGGCCATGTCACAATAAACGGGCACAAAGCTCCCTATGTCGGCGTGCTGTGCATGGATATGTGCATGGTGGACGTAACCGGCATTCCCGATGTTTCGGTCGGCGATCAGGTGACCGTCTTCGGAAACGGCGAAAACGACTTTACCTTCACCGAGGCCGCATCTATTGTGGGAGTAAACGTCAACTCGCTTCTCAGCGGCATCGCACGCCGTGTTCCCCGCGTATACTTTGAAAAGGGAGAAGAGGTCATGTTCACCGACTACCTCTTCTAAGGTGTTTACTATGGATATCAGGCTACAGAAGGTGCCTTTCGAACAGAAAGGCCAGCTTTTTGACATGATGCAGATATATATCCGCGAGTTTTCGCGCTTCGAACCGGTGGAACCCGATGAAAACGGTATATATCCCTATCCGCCCTTCGACTCCTACTGGCAGGAAAAAGACCGCCACCCATATTTCATTATGGTGGACGGAAAGTGCGCCGGGCTGGTGCTGGTCAATCGCAACCATTATGTGCGGATGCTTCACCAGAGCCGTTCGATAGCCGAATTCTTTGTTCTGCCCGAATACCGCCGCCTCGGCGTGGGCAGCCGCGCCGCAAGGATGCTCACCGAGAGCTTCGGCGGCTGGTGGCAGCTTATGATGCATCCCAAAAACGAGCCTTCCCACGGCTTCTGGCAGCGCACCTTTGAATATGAGGGCGCTGAAAAGCTCAGGCTGCGCCGCGGCCCCAAATGGTATGACGGCGGCTTGCGCGGCACCGTTATGACCTTCTTCTCAAAAGGCAACAGAAAACGCTGATAATGCTTTAACTCCCTCGCCATTTCGGTGAGGGAGTTTTTATATCAGTATAGAAAAGACCCAAGGCCGAAGCCTTGGGTCTGTGATTTTCTGTTATTGGACCGAAATCAGAAATTATTCGATTTCATAGTCGCACTGAGGCCACCAGATCTTCTCCATAACCTTGTCTGCATCCTTCATTGTTGTCAGCAGGCCGAGGCGGATATAGTCTTCTGTGATCTCCTGGAGAGCGCGCTCTGTGAAGGCGTTGTCAACTGTGCCCCACTGATATGTCTCCATGCACTCTACGAGCTTGGAGAGTTCGCCTGTCAGCAGACCAGCATCGATCTGGATCTGTGTAGCTTCTTCAACGTTCTCGCCCATCCAAGCCTGAGCTTCGTAAACAGCCTTTGTGATGTACTTAGCCATCAGGGGGTTCTCCTTGATGAAGTCCTTGTTCATAACTGTTACGCAGCAGGGCTCATCCTGGAAGTCTTCGTCCCATGTGATGGAACGGAGGTACTTGAGCTGGCCGGACTTCCACATATCCCAAGCCCACATATCGCCGGAAACAACAGCAGCGATCTCGCCGTTTTCCATAGCAGCGATGCAAGCGGATGTCTCAACCTGAACGAACTCGACCTCTGTCAGGGGATCGATGCCGTCAGCGTCGAAGAAACGTGCGCCGATATTGTAGGAGGAGTTACCGATACCGTTGGGAGCAGAGATCTTCTTGCCCTTCAGGTCTTCCAGGCTGTTGTACTCGGAATCGCCG
>JAFOHJ010000205.1 GCA_017421885.1 Clostridia bacterium | reverse complement strand
GGGCCTTAAGGCCGCAGTAGCCGACGGCTTCAGGACTAAAGCCGAGCAGGATGCCCTTTATGCTCAGGGCAGAACGATGCCCGGCAGCATAGTCACCAACGCGCGCTATCCCATGTCGGCTCACAACTGGGGGCTTGCCTTTGATATTTACCGAAATGACGGTAAGGGAGCATACAATAACAGCGGCGGATGGTTTGAAAGATGCGGAGAGATCGGAAAGTCGATGGGTCTGTTCTGGGGCGGCGACTTTGTGAGCATCTCAGACAGACCCCATTTCGAGCTCAAGGCTCTTCTGCCGGGGAACAGCGTATCGCAGCTTATTCGGAAATACGGCACACCCGAAGAGTTCATAAAAACATGGAAGGAGAGTGACACTATCACACAGGAAAAGTTCAACCTTATGATGGAGGAATACCTCAGGCAGCGAGAACAGAAGGCGCCGTCTGCTTATGCAGCCTCGAGCTGGAGCAAAGCTGTGGATATCGGAATCCTTGACGGCACGATGCCTCATGGCTGGCTGGAAAGACAGCAGCTTGCCGCCATCCTCGACAGGCTGGGCCTTTTGGGAGAGGGGGAAAGCGATGACGATAAATAAAGCCATCGAGCAGGCCGACCTTATGAGGCCCAACCCCGTGAGCGATACAGTCAAGGGCAGGTGGCTGTGCGGATTCGAGCAGAGGCTCAGGCGCGAGCTGGGCGAGGCGGCCGAAATGCCGGAATATCCCGACGACGGCGAAGCAGGGCTCATGGCCGGAGAGGGATATGAGGACATCTATGTCTTTTATCTCTGCGCCATGATCGACTTCATGCTGGGAGAATATGAGAGCTATAACAGCATGACCCTTATGCTCAACAGCCTGCTGGAGCGATATAAAAAGCAGCACCTCAGAGATAACCTGCCTCCTAAGAAAAGCTTTGACGCGGTGTGGAGGGACAGATGATGCTTCCTTATATAAAGAGCGGCAGCGGGGCCCGAAGCTTTACCTCCGAGATAGGGGGACTTTGGCTGACCGAAGACTGTCCTTCGGCAACCCTTAAGGGCGGCACCGGGCTGTCGTCCCACGGTAGTCCCGGCATCACTCAGCGCACACCGCCCGCTCTTGCGGGCGAGTATAACTCGCCTCAGGCTATGATGGGAGGCGACGGCCTTACGGTCATCGCAGGAGGCAGAGTTTATTACTGCGGCGAAGATCTCGGTGAGGTCACCGAGGGAAAGAAAGCCATGGCTGTGGTGGGCAGAAGGATATATATCTTCCCCGATAAGAAATATATCGACACAGTCAGCCGCATTATGGGCGATATGGAGGCGTCTGTAGTGCTGGAAGGTGCTTCTTTCGAAAACGGAGCCATCATTGCCGAGGTTTCTGCATGGCCCTTCGAGGTGGGCGACGGAGTGACCATAGAAGGCTGCGAGAGCCTGAGCGCCAACAACATGAGCCTCATAGTAAGAGGAACAGAGGAGGGCAGGCTGGTGTTTGATGACAATGTGTTCGACAGCGGCAGCGAAAACGGCAGAGTCACCGTCAGCCGAAGGGTGCCCGATCTTGAGGTGGTCTGCGAAAGCGGCAACCGCCTCTGGGGATGCAGCGGAAATGTCATTTATGGCTCGAAGCTGGGCGACCCTTTGAACTTCTTTGTGTATGACGGGCTTTCCACCGACTCATATACGGTGTCGGTGTCGGGAAGCGGCGATTTCACCGCCTGCTCGCCCTATTCATCCCATATCGTCTTCTTCAAGGAGGATATGGCATGGAAGCTTTACGGAACAAGGCCCTCCAACTTCCAGCTCATGCAGGCAAAGATCCCCGGCGTGAGAAAGGGGTGCGCCGGGACGCTGGTGACCGACAGCGAGGATATGTATTATCTGGGCAATGACGGCGTCTTTGTCTATTCGGGCGGCGTGCCCGAAAACATATCCTATATGCTGGGCGATATCCCGGGAAAGGATGCCTGCGGCGCGGTGCACGACGGGAGGTATTACATC
>JAFOHJ010000204.1 GCA_017421885.1 Clostridia bacterium | reverse complement strand
GAATACCCCAAGGGCACTTTACCCTGAAGGGCACTCAGAGGGTAGATATCAGCGGGCGTGCAATGCACGCCCCTACAGGGTGATTTCCCATCAGATATCTGTAGGGGCGAGCAGTGCTCGCCCGCAAATGCCCATATATGGTCATATTCCCCCTAACCATCTCCAAGCATCACAAAAGCCTTGCGGCAAATGCCGCAAGGCTTTTAAACTTTAATGGATCTTTATCTCGCGGACCTTCTTGCCGCAGAAGTGGATGGCCGCCTTGGCCAGCTCTTCGGTAGCATCGATGGCAGGACCTTTGATATCCAGCCATTCAAAGGCAAGGGGGATCTCGGTGCATCCCAGAATAAAGATATCGGCGCCCTTATTCCTCAGGTGGTCCAGCAGCAGCTCGAAGCTGCCCTTGTCGGGAACTCTGCCTGCCTTGACGTCGGTTATGGCCGCCATATACAGCAGCTGATAGTCGTCGTCGGGAAGAATAAGGTCAAAACCGTATTTCTCGACCATCTTTGTATAGATGCCCGTTCTCGCCGTGGCCGATGTGGCCAGCAAGCCGGGATGACTGCCCTTGGGTAACGCCTTGGCTGCCTCCTCGATGAGGTTGAGGAAGGGCACATTTACCGCTGCTGCCAGCTGATCGTAGAAATAGTGAGCCGTGTTGCAGGGCATGATGATGCAGTCGGCGCCCATCTGCTCCAGCTTCTTGGCCGATTCCAGCATATAGGGCAGCGGGTCCTCGCCGCCGAACAGGATGGCCTGGGTACGGTCGGGGATCTTGGAGTTATTGTCGATGTAAATACGGATATGTTCGTTGTCGCGGTCGGCCTTTGTGAGGCTGACTATCTTGGTGAAAAGGTCGGCTGTGGCCGCAGGGCCCATTCCTCCAAGGATACCGATGGTCTTTTCTCTGTCCATTATGTTTTCCTCCTGCCGGTGAACGGCAGCTTATTTCTTATATACGATCTCGCCGTTCTTGACTGTCATCTGACAGTCGGCAATGTTCTGAATATCTTCGGTGGGGTCATTCTTGAAGATAGCGAAGTGAGCTTTCTTGCCTACCTCGATGGTGCCGAGGCTGCTTTCAACGCCCATGAGCTTGGCCGAATTAAGGGTTGCAGTCTCAATGGCTTCAAAGGGGGTAAGGCCGCTCTTTACCATGAGCATCAGCTCGTAAGGCGTGCCGTTATGGGGGTTATAGGGTGTGCCGGCATCGGTGCCGCAGGCACACTTTACACCAGCTCTGTAGGCCTTCTTGAAGGATGCGAAATGGTCGTCGTGAACGATCTCGGTCTTGCGTACTGCGTACTCGGGAACGCCGCCTGCGATGCCATACTTAAGGATGAAGTGAGGAGCGCAGAGGGTGGGAACCAACCACGAACCCTGCTCAAGCATGGTGCCTATGGATTCGTCATCAAGATAGATGCCGTGCTCGATAGAGTCGATACCTGCCTTGAGAGCATTCTTGATGCCTGTGTTTCCCTGAGCATGGGTGCAGGTCAGAGCGCCCTTCTTGTGGGCCTCTTCTACAATGGCTACCATTTCTTCTACTGTCAGCTGCTCGGCGCCCGGCTCGACGCCCTTGGTCATAACGCCGCCTGTGGCCATGACCTTGATCCAGTCGGCACCTGCACGCAGCATCTCGCGTGCTGCCTTACGGCACTCGTCGGCACCGTCGGCCTGGCGGCCCGTTGCCCAGCCGTGTCCGCCGGTCATGCAGATGCAGCGGCCCGAAACCTGCATATCGGGACCGTTTACCTTGCCCGATGCTACCGCGTCGCGCAGCTCGATATCGATAAAGTTTGCCGAACCTACGTCACGGATGTATGTAACACCCGACGAGAGATGGAGCTGCAGGTTGTTGATGGCCTGAATGGTCATGCCTGCGTCGGTCTTGGGGCTCTCCTTGCGGGGGTCGGGCTCTGATGTGATATGTACATGACAGTTGAACAGGCCGGGAAGGACGGTGCTGCCCTTGAGGTCTACTGTCTTTACATTCCTGGGAACTTCGATATCCTTGCCAACTGCGGCGATTATGCCGTCTTCAACCAGGATGTCGGCCTCCACTACCTTTTTATTGACAACGTCAACTACTTTGCCGTTTTTAAATAACTTTTTCACAAGAAATCATATCCTTTAAGTAATATATAGTAAGTTTTATACCCGGAACCAAAATAGGATGGGGAAACCAGCGAAGCGTTTCCCCACCCAGAAATTATTACTTTCTCTTGGGCAGGACTTCCAGCCAGTATCCGTCGGGATCCTCGATGAAGTAGATACCCATCTTGGGGTTCTCGAAGCAGATGCAGCCCATTTCCTTATGCTTCTGATATGCGCCTTCAAAGTCCTCTGTGACAAAGGCGAGATGCATCTCGTTGTCGCCCAGGTCATAATGATCCTTTTCCCAGTCACGCAGCCATGTGAGCTCCAGCAGGAAGTTTGTCTGACCATCGCCGAGGTATGTAATGATAAAGCTGCCGTCGTCGGCATCCTTGCGTCTTACAGGCTCAAGGCCGAGGGCTTCCTTGTAGAACTTGAGGGACTTGTCGAGATCTGCAACATTGAAGTTGTAGTGAGCAAATGAATACTGCATGGTTTTCTCTCCTTTTATGTTGATTTTTAATTATAGTCGTGTTCGGTCGGGCGATTTTAGCCCTCTTTTGAAAGAGGGTGGCATGCCGTAGGCATGACGGGTGTTTGGCTTACCTTCTTACGGCAGCCGCCATGTTGACAGACAATTACCTTGCCAAACCTCAGTCGCCCTACGGGCGCCAGCTCCTTTCAAAAGGAGCCTTGGATACGGGGTGTGCCACGGAATATCTCTTCCTCACACCTCAAAGCGCTGTCCTTCAAAAGCTATGTCGGCAATGATGCCTGCATACTGAGGATGCCTCTCCTTGAAAGCCGGGATAACGCTGTGGTCGCCCCACAAGTGCATGGGGAAAACATGGTCTGCCGTGCATCTTTCAAGAACGGCTTCCATTCCCATGTCCATATACTCCGCGCCCTGACGGGGGTCGAGTGGAACAAAGGCAAGGTCAAAATGCCTGCCGCGGATCTTGTCGATCTCGCTGAGGAACTTCTTCGTCATATTCTCGTTCCACAGCCGATCTTCGTCGTTTTCTTCCTCCCACAGCCAGAAGTGAAGATCTCCTGCGTGATAGATCACCCTGTCCCCTACCGTTACGATAAAGGCAACTCCCTCATCAGTGCTCTTGAGTGTCTCGATAACCATGCCGTCCACCTCGACCGTCTTATGGGGGCCTATCTTGGTTATGTCGCAACCCTCCGGCCTCATGCGGATGTCGTTGGACAGGATGTATTTTGCCCTGTCGCCGATATCAAACACCATGGGGTCGAAATGGTCGTGATGGCGGTGGCTGGAAAAGACGTATATGGGTTTATCGGTCTCAGGCAGCTCTCCCTTGAACCAGTCGAAGACCAACATACGGTCGGGCAGCTCAAGGGAAAAACCGCTGTGATGGATATAGGTTACTTTCATGCTTTTTCACTCCTAACGGGTAAAGCAGTTTCTTATAAAATGATTATATTCCATTAAAAGGCTCTTGGCAATAAAAATATATGTATATTCGCCATTGCGGCCCGCATAATGCGGGCCGCAGCTCCCCTATCGCCACAGCGGAAAGGAATATTCGAAATCCAGCTCATAGAGCCAGTGGTTAAGCGCCCTCTGATTTCTTATCCCTTTGAACTCCTGCGGCAGTCCACTGTCACGGATAATGGGGAATGAAAAAGTCATGGGGAAAAGCATCGAATCAGGGAGATCTCCTGCATCATACCTGTCCATCCTGCGCCTCCTTGACCATCTGCCTGAGGCATCCCAGCGCATCTTTAAGGCTGCCTACCTCGTCGCATATGCCCAGATCGACCGCCTCTCTGCCATATACTACGCTGCCCACATCACCCACCAGCTGGTCGGTCTTTCGCATAAGCTCGCGCAGAGTGTCGGGCGAGATGCGGCTCTGGCTGCATATAAAGCCAATGACCCTCTCCTCGATCTTGCGGAAATACTCCATGGTCTGAGGAATGGCCATGACCGTGCCCGACATCCTAACCGGATGAAGGGTCATCGAGGCGGTGGGGGCGATGAAGCTCCTGCGCGCCGAAACGGCCAGCGGCACCCCTATCGAATGTCCCCCGCCCAGCACAAGCGACACCGTCGGCTTGCTCATCCCCGAAATAAGCTCGGCAATAGCCAGCCCGGCCTCCACATCGCCGCCTACCGTATTAAGAAGGATCAGAAGCCCGTCTATGTCTTTGCTCTCCTCGACAGCGGTGAGCAGCGGCAGGATATGCTCGTACTTGGTGGTCTTAGTCTGGCCGCTGAGCTCAATATGGCCCTCTATCTGCCCGATTATCGTAAGGCAGTGGAGCCTGCCCAGCGAGGCCGCGCCGTCGGCCTGCACCTCAGGTATACTTTTAGGTTCTTCGTTCAAAATAAAAGCACCCCCGAAGCCTATTATGGCCACGGGGGTGAAGTCTATGTTATTTTTCCTGGGACAAATATTTGTCACGGAAGGCAAGAACTGCCTTTTCAAAGTCGTCGGCGCTGCCCTCGTTTTTAAGGGTGAGATCACACCTGCGGATGTAATACTGCTGCCCCGGCTGGCTGCCAAGGCGCATGGCAATGGCCTCGCGGCTTATGCCGTCGCGCTGAGCGATTCGGCCCTCTGCGTGTATGCGTCCTGCAAGAATCGCAAGGGTCATAGTGCACATTCTGTCCATGCCGCTCTGGAAAAGCAGCGGGACATCGAGTATGACGATGGGGCATGAGCTTTCGGCTATGATCTCCATAGTTCTTTCGGCCACTGCTCTGTGGGCAACTTCGTTGAGCTTTGCCATGGCTTCGGCATCGCCGAATACCAGCGCTCCAAGCTTTTTACGGTCTACCCTTCCATTCTCGCCTGCAGTGGGGAAAAGCCCGAGTATCTCGCCCGTCAGGGGCGATGCGGCATCGTCAAGCAGGTCGTGGTATACCTTGTCGGTGTCGACGGTGAGGATATCCTCTCTGCCCTCAGCCGTGATGCGGCAGAAATGGCTCTTGCCGCTTCCCGATCCGCCAGTGAGGCCAACGATAAGCTTGTCTGTGCATTTTCTGCAGACAAAGCCGGCCGACTTTCTCATGCGGTTAACGCTGCCCTCGCCTCCGCCGTATTCACGGGGACACTGGGCATGGATGCGCTGGGCACGGGTCGAGTCGAAATGCCTAAGCAGCGAGAACAGCTTGCGGTCGTGGCTGTGATGATCCCACGAAGGGCCAAGGGAATATATGCGTTTAAAGCCTTTTTCTCTGAAGGCGGCCTTATACTCGTCAAAGCAGAGGATGCCGTCGTCGGGTGTGCATTCAAGGCAGATAGCACGGAATGTGTCGTCGGGCGCGCCTTCATAGAGAACGACCGGCGCTTTGGGGGCATAATGACGGTATGCCATGCCGGGGGATTTGGGCTTTTCGCCCTCTTTGAGGCCCTTCTTGGTAGCAATGTCGGTATCGGCCCGGCCCAGCACCTCTTCGATCATCTCTTCGGTGATGGCGCCGGGTCGGAGAACACGGGGAACATCGCCGGTCATGTCGACGACCGTCGATTCAACACCTACCGAGCATCTTCCGCCGTCGATGATAAGGGGAACACGGCCTTTCATATCCTCATATACATGGGCAGCCGATGTGGGCGAAGGTTTGCCCGAAGTGTTGGCCGAGGGAGCCGCCAGCGGGCAGGAAAGCTCGATTATGCGGTGAGCCGCCATGTGGGATGGCATACGAACACCCACCGTTTCGAGACCGGCTGTGACCTCGTCGGGGATAGATGGCGCCTTGGGGAGTATCATGGTCAGAGGTCCGGGCCAGAAGGCCTCGGCAAGACGATATGCATCCTTAGGCACAGAGGACGTGACCTGCTCCATCTGCTCAAGTGTTGCGATGTGAACTATAAGGGGATTGTCCTGCGGACGGTCCTTGGCTGCAAAAATACCCTTTACAGCCTCGGGATCGAGGGCATTGGCCGCCAGTCCGTACACCGTCTCGGTGGGAATGGCGACTACGCGACCCTCCTTAAGGAGCTCAGCCGCACGGATATATGATTCTTCATTTGCCTTAAGAAGAACTGTTTCCATAAATAATGCCTTCTTTCAAATCAAAAAGGGAAATTACTGCTGGCCCTTGAGGCGCTCGGCCTGGTCGGCTGCTGTCAGAGCATCAATGAGCTCGTCAAGATCGCCGTTCATGATAGCCTCAAGCTTGTGAAGGGTCAGGCCGATGCGGTGGTCGCTGACGCGGCCCTGAGGATAGTTATAGGTTCTGATGCGCTCGCTTCGGTCGCCCGAACCTACCTGCAGGCGGCGTTCGCCTGCGCGTGCTTCGTCGATCTTCTGCTGTTCGGCCTCATAGAGCTTGGATCTGAGGATCTTCATGGCGCGCTCGCGGTTCTTGTGCTGGCTGCGCTCGTCCTGACACTCGACCACAACGCCGGTGGGCAGATGAGTGATTCGGATGGCCGACTCGGTCTTGTTGACGTGCTGGCCGCCGGCACCGCCCGAACGGTAGGTGTCGATCTGAAGGTCGGCCGGGTTGATATCGATCTCAACGGCCTCAACCTCGGGAAGAACGGCAACGGTAGCAGCCGAAGTCTGGATTCGGCCCGAGCTTTCGGTCTCGGGAACGCGCTGGACGCGGTGGCCACCGCTCTCATACTTGAAGCGGGCCCATGCGCCCTTGCCGTTTACCATAAAGCTGATCTCCTTGATGCCGCCCAGCTCGGTCTCGTTGATGTTCATGACCTCAATAGAGAAGCGCTTTGTTTCGGCATACATGGAATACATTCTGAAAAGGTCGGCTGCAAACAGGGCAGCCTCTTCGCCGCCTACGCCGCCGCGGATCTCGATGATTACGTTCTTGTCGTCGTTTACGTCCTTGGGAAGCAGCAGCACCTTGAGCTCCTCCTCAAGCTGAGCCATGCGTGTCTTGGCCTCGTCAACTTCCATAAAGGCCATGTCGCGCATATCGGGGTCATCGTCGTGCAGCCGCTCCTGAGCCGTCTCAAGGTCGGCCTCCGCCTG
>JAFOHJ010000203.1 GCA_017421885.1 Clostridia bacterium | reverse complement strand
GGAGGTGGCACGGCAAAGCCGTGACGGAGGGATTTATCGCTCCGTCAGGTGCGATATGCTGCTTTGCAGCATAAATATCCCCCAGTCAGCCGTTCGGCTGACAGCCCCCTTTAGGCAAGGGGGCCATTTTGCCAAACCTCAGTCACCCTTCGGGTGACAGCTCCTTTCAAAAGGAGCCTTGGATGCCAAAAAAAGCCGCCCGAAGGCGGCTTTTTGTCTTAATCTTTTTTCATCAGTCCTATTATCACCGAAAGCCCAAGCGACAGTATCAGCGCCAACGAAAAGACCCCTTCGGCAAGCGCCCATACACACGCAGGCACACAGGCAAGCAGAAACCCCCTGTCTGTATGCTTAAAGGATGCAAACAGCTTTGAAAGACCATACTTCATAAGATCAGCTCCGTTATCTTAACAAACACCGGTCACTTCGTCGCTCTCGACAGGCATACCGTTGCCCTCCGAGGCAATGACCTCGGTGAAGATGCACATTGCCTTCGCAATGTCTTCAAGAGGCATCGAGGGCGTTCCCTCCTTCTTGCCCACCACCTGCTCGGGCAGGAAAGGCACATGGATAAAGCCTGCCTTCATGCCGGGATAGCGCAGAGCCGCCATGTGCAGCGCACCATAGAGAACATGGTTGCACAGATAAGCACCTGCCGAGAAGGAATGCCTTACCGGGATGCCCGATGCCTTGACGGCATCATACATGGCTCTATAGGGGAAGGTGGAGAAATATGCCGCGGGAGCGCCATAATAAATAGGCTCGCCCATAAGGCTGCGGCCTGCATTGTCGGGAATGGAGGCCTCGCAGAGGTTGACGCCTACGCGCTCGATACGCATGGCGTCGGCTCCGCCGGCCTGGCCGGCAAGCATAACAACATCGGGCTTATATTCCTTTATATAGCCTTCGAGGATATCAAGGGCCCTGAACCACTCGACCGGCAGCTGCTTTTTGATGACCTCGGCACCCTTTACCTGATCGGGGATCTGAGATACGGCCAGCCACGAGGGGTTGACTGCCTCGCCGCCAAAGGGTTCGAATCCGGTTACCAGTATTTTCATAATATACACCTCTCTGATGTTTTTATTTAATTTTACCCTATTAGTATAATAAAATCAACAGCAGCTTTACATCGGCAGGCAAATCGGATATACTTTATTTATCTAAAGCCATTCCGAAAGGAGCCTTTTTATGAAATATCCCGTTATTCTTATAGACCTTGACGACACCCTGCTGGACTTTCAGGCCGCTTCGCACGACTCGCTCATGTCGCTCTGTGACGGACTGGGACATCCTCTGAGCAAAGAAGAGCAGGAGCTCTTTGAAGAGATCAATTCGGCCTGCTGGAAAGAGCTTGAACTGGGCACCATGACCCGCGAACAGCTCTCGGCCACCCGTTTTACCCGATTTTTTGAAAAGATCGGCGTTGACTTTGACGGCCTTGAGGCCAACCGCCTCTTCCGCGAAGGTCTTTCGAGAAGCGCCGTGCTTATCGACGGCGCGCTGCCCCTCTGCCGCCTGCTGAACGAGAAGGCCGAGCTCTATGTGGTCACAAACGGATTCGTCGACACCCAGGCCCAGCGAATCAGAGCCTCGGGACTGGAAGGCAACTTCAGGGGCATCTTCGCATCTCAGGAGATCGGCTTCCAGAAACCCGACAGCCGCTTCTTCGATGCCGTATTCAAGGTAATCGGCGAGGATAAGCGCCCGGGCACCGTCATTCTGGGTGACAGCCTCTCGTCTGACATGAAGGGCGGCAAAAATGCCGGCATTGCCACCTGCTGGTTCGAGCCTACCGGCCTTAAAGAAGACACCGTCGGCTGCGACCACCGCATAACCAAGCTTTCGGACTTCGTTTCCCTTGTGGGCGCCGATGTTTCCTACCGTATGGCGGAAAAGGACGATATCGAAAGCCTATG
>JAFOHJ010000202.1 GCA_017421885.1 Clostridia bacterium | reverse complement strand
CTTCAGCAGCCTTAGCGGATGCGTCGTGGATGTTTCTCATGATGTTCATGAGCTTCTCGTTGACTTCCTGGGGCTCCCAGCTGTAACGCATGGAGTTCTGAGCCATCTCGAGAGCCGATGTAGCTACGCCGCCGGCGTTAACTGCCTTGGAAGGAGCAACGCACTTAACGTTCTTCTGCAGGAACTCGAGAGCCTCGTTTGTTGTGGGCATGTTAGCAACTTCGATGTAGTACTGAACACCGTTGTCAACCATCTGCTGAGCTTCGACCATTGTGATCTCGTTCTGGTATGCGCAGGGCATGCAGATGTCAACCTTCTCGCCCCAAACCTTAGCCTTGGGAACGAACTTGACGCCGAACTTGTCAGCATAATCCTGAGCGCGGTCGCGGCCGGAAGCACGCATCTCGAGCAGGTAGCCGATCTTCTCGGGTGTTACGATACCGTCGGGATCGTAGCAGTAGCCGTCGGGACCGGAGATTGTAACAACCTTACCGCCGAGCTGAGCAACCTTCTCGCAAACGCCCCAAGCAACGTTACCGAAACCGGAAACAGCAACTGTCTTGCCTTCCAGTGTCTCGCCGTAGTGCTTCAGAACCTCTACGAGGTAGTATGTAGCGCCGTAGCCTGTAGCTTCGGGACGGAAGTAGGAACCGCCGTAGCTGAGGCCCTTACCTGTCAGAACGCCGTTTTCCCAAACGTTCTTGATTCTCTTGTACTGGCCATAGAGGTAACCGATCTCACGGCCTGCAACACCGATGTCACCAGCGGGAACGTCGACGTCGGGACCGATGTGACGGTACAGCTCTGTCATGAAGGCCTGGCAGAAACGCATGATCTCAGCGTCGGACTTGCCTCTGGGGTCGAAGTCGGAGCCGCCCTTAGCGCCGCCGATGGGCAGGGATGTCAGGCTGTTCTTAAATGTCTGCTCGAAGCCGAGGAACTTCATCATGTCGAGGTTGACAGAGGGATGGAAGCGCAGGCCGCCCTTGTAGGGACCGATAGCGCCGTTGAACTGTACGCGGTAGCCGCGGTTTACGTGTACAACGTGGTTGTCGTCTTCCCATGTTACGCGGAAAGCGATCATACGGTCGGGCTCGCACATTCTCTCGAGGAGGCCGGCCTTCTCGTACTCGGGATGCTGAGCTACGAGGCCTTCGATGGACTTGAAGACTTCTTCAACTGTCTGGATGAACAGAGGCTCGCCCTGATTACGTGCCTTGACTTCAGCAAGGACTTTTTCCATGTAAGCGTTCATTGGTATCTTCCTCCAATAAAAATATTTTCATACATGATAATACGGTGCGGGGGATGTCCGCACATATTTATACTACCCCTATATGGATGAAAAGTCAAGTAAAAGACTTATAATGAGGCAAAAGTTAAAAAGGGGAGAGTCTTGCGGGCGAGCACTGCTCGCCCCTACAGGGTGCTTTTCCGTCAGACGAATGTAGGGGCGTGCATTGCACGCCCGTATGTGTCACCTACACCTTAAAGCCTTCGCCCAGGACCTCACTGGATTCCAGAACGACGGTGAAGGCTGCGGGGTCGCACTCCTTTGCGGCACGCTGGACATGATACATCTGCTTGTTGTCGCAGGCGCACATGACAACATCCTTGTCGAGGCCCGAATAGCTGCCGGTGGCCTTGAGCAGGGTGGCGCCGCGGCCGGTCCGGCGCTCGATCTCAAAGGCCATCTCGCGTCCGTGCTCGGTTACGATCAGGGCGACCTTGCCGCGGTCGATGCCGTACATGACCTTGTCGACCACCGTCGACATGCAGAAGGACATGATGATGCCGTAGATGATGCCGTTGATATCGCTGAACAGAAGGCCGCCGATGAGGATGATGGTGCCGTCGATGGCGAAAAAGATGTTGCCCAGCGAGAGG
>JAFOHJ010000201.1 GCA_017421885.1 Clostridia bacterium | reverse complement strand
TTGCACAAATGCATTCGGCTTGACTCGAAATAAACCAAAATCAGCTTAAATATTATATCATATTATTCTGAAATTGCAAGATGGGTGTGCAAATCCCGGTTTTATGTTCACGGGGTGGTATTGACGAATTGTGCCGAGTTTGTTAGAATAACAAAGTTGGTAAATTAATACTATATGGGGGTATAGAAATGAAAGAGAGACTTTTCAGGCTCGTCAAGCTTATCGCCGGCCTTGCTACCATCGGCTTCAGCATCATGGTGACTAAGCAGATCGGCAGCCTCAATCCTTGGAACGTACTTAACGACGGTCTTTCGTCCACGATCGGCATCACCATCGGACAGGCCAACACCACCGTCGGCATTATCATTATTATCATCGACATTCTGGCTAAAGAAAAGCTGGGCATCGGCACCGTCCTTAATGCTCTGCTCATCGGCCGCTTTACCGATATTTTTGTAAATCTCAATGCGGCGCTGGGCCTTATTCCCAAGATCTCGGAGATCTGGATCCAGATCCCCCTGTGCTTCGTTGCCATCCTTATCAACAGCATCGGCATGTATCTCTATCTGTCGGCTCAGCTGGGCTCGGGTCCCCGCGACTCCTTCATGCTTGCGCTGACACGCCACCTGCCTTTCTCGGTAGGCAGGACCCGTATGCTGATGGAGGCCTGCGCGTTCACAGTCGGCGTCATCCTTGGCGGCGAGTTCGGCGTTGGTACATTTATCGCTGTTTTCTGCGGCGGCCCCACAATGCAGCGCGTCTGCAAGTTCCTGGGCTTTGATGTTAAGAAGACAAAGAACGAGAGCTTTGCCGAAACATGGGCATTCCTTAAAGGCTGGTTTGCTGAGAGAAAGCAGAAGGTCTAAAAGCTTATCACAAAATTAAAGATCCGCTGATTTGGTTCAGCGGATCTTTTTTCATGTCTATTTGCTGTATGAAACGAAGATATTATAGTGGCAGGGGTGGTCGGCGCCGGCGAGAAACTCCAGGGTCTCGCCTCTTCTGAGCTCGACGGTCATACGGGTTTTGTCTTCGGCTCCGTTGAGCAGATAGCTGCCCAGATATGTGTTTATATCAGCGGCGCTCATGGTATTTATCGAGAAGGTATATCTGCCCTTCATGGGAGCGGCAAAGACATAGTGATGATTCTGGCCGGCATAGATGATATCGTTGCCGACGCTTGTGCCGTCGAATGAGTGTTTGAGGCATTTGCCGATAAGAATGTCGGCGGTGCAGGGCAAAGGAATATGTTCATGGTCCAGCGGGAACAGCCTTACACGGTAGGTACCGGGGGAGAGAGTGACCCTGACCAGGCCGAGCTCGTCGACATGGGCGGCATCCGACTGGGGGACATCCTCGTTCAGGCAGAAATATCCGTCATGTCCGTAAGAATAGGAGAAAATGCAGCTGTCGTTCATGTCGTATAGCTCAAGTCTGCACATACGCAGGTCATCGGAGCCTATATCGGCCCCTGAGAAATCGAGCTCGGCCGCAAAGGTATACTCGGTCTTATCAGAAATGGTTATGTAGTTGTTTATGTCGAAGTTTTCTTCGGTAAGGCGGCAATCCTCGATGATGTTTAGGGCGGATGCTATAGACGCTCGCGATCCCGTGTCAGCGGTGCGGTCGGAAGAGATGAGGGTGGCCGTTTTCTGCTGATAGGAGAAATCGACACGGTCACTATTGAAGTTGCCCAGGCGGTTCTGATTTACGAAATACATGCAGGCGATGACCAGGCATACCAGAGCCGCGGCACATCCCAGAATGATGGGCCGGGGGAGACCCTGGACCGATTTTTCCTTTTGGGGAAGAGGAGCAGGCTCTTTTTTCTTTAATTCCTCTTTTGCGGGGGGAGCTTTGGGCTTTTCAGGTTCGGCTTCAGGCTCGTCCTGAGGTTTTGCCTCGGGTTCGGGCTTGGCATCAGAGGGAGCCTCGCCGCGGAGAGCGGCGGCAAAGGTGCGGCAGAGCTCTTCGGCCTTGCCGAGGTCCATGCCATAGCTTTCGCTCAGCTCGCGAACGAGCTTTTTCACAGTGGGATCAAGGTCATTTTTAAGTGAGGCCTCCATAAGCTTTTTGGGGCCCGAGACCTTTATAAAGATCTCCAGCTGATTGCGCTCGGCGGTGAGGAAGGGAGCTACATCGGAGAAGGTGCCAAGCAGCTTCTCGCCGCTGAGCAGATATTCGATCCCGGGGCCGTTATATATGACAAGAAGGGCCTCGGAGAGATTTCTGGGATAGTCAGACATAGGGCGTTATCTCCTATTTCTTTTTGGGGCCAGTGAGCACAAAGCCGGCATCAAACATGGCCTTGTAGCAACAGGCATCGTTTAGCTTTCGGAACAGCAGAGCATAAAATACAATGGCGAATGCTATGGAAATCAGAGGAATTATACCGAAGGCCCCTGATGCGATAAGTCCAAACAGCGCTGCAGCGGTGAAAATAATGGTGAGAATGCTGAAGAGCTGATTGTAGGTTTTGATTTTTTTAGGTATGGGCTGCTGGCCGGAGGGGTGGGAGAAAAGGGCATCCTTAAAGGCAGGGCGCTTGGCTTTCTTGGCCGGAGGGGGATTTCCGCCGGGATTACTGCCGCCGGCATTTCCTCCATTGTTATTGCCGCCCGGCTTTTTGCCTACATCTGCAGTCTTTTTCGATTTCGTGTACGAAACAAATCCGCTGTAGAGGTCGGGGATGTCCGATTCCTTGAAGCCGCCCGAGGGGATGCCGACTCTGGTTTTGAGATAGGTGTCGACATCATCGCGTAAAGAGGCATTTATGTCGATCTTGCCATTCTGGCTTGCCAGCTTTAAAATGGCATCAACGGTGGACTTTACGTCCAGGATCTTTTCGCAGTGGGGGGTGAAGATCTCTTCTTCGGCCTTTGCGGTGGAGGGAACAGCGCCCATTGCGGCGCTTAGGTATGCGCGGCAAAGGGAAGCGGCATTGTCTTCCGACATACCCCAGCTGTCGGTAAGGTCGCGCATGGCGATCTTAAGTTCGGTCTCCTGACGGGAGGAGGCGGCATTCCTTACCGAAAAGAGGCGGGTATGTCCGCCCGATTCCACAAGGCTTCTGACGAGGTTATATTCCTTTTTCATGTTGGGGGCGAGGTCGAGCAGTGCGCCGGTGAGCTTCTGGCCGTCCTCAAGGAAAGAAACGCCGCACAGCGAGGCGACCTTCCACAAAGCTTCGTCTATATTTTCGGGGGCCGAGTCTGTGCTGCCGCAGTAGGGGCAGATGGCCTTGGCTGCTGCGTCAGAGGGAGCCCAG
>JAFOHJ010000200.1 GCA_017421885.1 Clostridia bacterium | reverse complement strand
GCTATCGACCTGAGCAAGAAGCTGGCTGAGATGCCCGTTAAGATCAAGGCGAAGGCCGGCAGCGGCGGACGAATTTTCGGCTCGGTTACCACAAAGGAGATTTCCGATGCGCTCAAGGCTCAGTATAATATTGATATTCCCAAGGCAAAGCTGACACTCGATGAGGGCATCAAAAGCTTTGGCACCTACGAAGTCAAAGCCAAGCTGTTTACAGAAGTAAACGGTGTAGTTAAGGTAGTAGTAAGCGAAGAATAAAAAATGCAAGGCTTCGTGCTTTGACTTCGAACGGCACGAATGTGCTGCGCCGCCCCTGCGGCGAGCGATTTCCGCTGATTCATTCGGCGGAAATCTATAAAATGACAAAGGGGCCCTCACAAGAACGTAGGGTCTTGTGGGGAAACCAAAGCCAAGCTGTTCACAGAAGTAAACGGCGTAGTTAAGGTAGTAGTAAGCGAAGAATAAAAAAACTGTGGGGAGGGGTTCGCCCCTCCCACGATCATCAATATATAAGAAATGAGGGTACAGATGCCATCTGAATCTCTTTTTACCCAAAAGGTACCCTACAGCGTCGAGGCCGAGCAGGCCGTAATCGGCGCCATGCTCATAGATCCCAAATGTGTCCCCTCGGTCATCGAACAGATCACTGAGGAGGACTTTTATATCGAGACCAACCGTCAGATATTCTCGACCATATCCTATATGTTCACCACGGGCAAGCTTATAGACCCCATCACCATCCTCGATGAGATGAAGATAATGGGCTATAAGAACCCTGCTAACCGCGACTATTTCATCCAGATCATCGAAACAACGCCTACATCGGCCAATGTTCTGGAATATTGCCGCATCATCCGAGGCAAGAGCATGCTCAGGGAGCTTCAGGATATCTCGGCTGAGATCACTCAGCTGACTCAGAATGAGCAGGAGGACCCTCAGGTCATTGCCGAGCTGGCCGAGCAGAAGATCTATGCCGTTCGTCAGGGCCGCGAGATCAAGGGCCTGACCACCATCCGCACAGCCATTGCTCAGGTCTACAGCCACCTCGACGAGATGGCTGCTCATCCCGGCGGCCTTCCTGGCCTGCCCACCGGCTTCTCGGAGCTCGACCGCATGATAGGCGGCCTCAACAAGTCCGACCTTATCCTTATGGCTTCACGTCCCGGCATGGGTAAGACATCTATCGCTCTTAACGTGGCGCGAGCCGCCATCAAGAACTCCGACAAGGCCTGCGTTATCTTCCAGCTCGAGATGTCCAGCCAGCAGCTGGCCATGCGACTTCTGTCCAGTGAGGCGCTGGTAGACAACAAGAAGCTCAGGATGGGCAACCTTGAAGAGACCGACTGGCCTCGTATCGCCGGAGCAGCCACAGCGCTCACCAACAGCAAGATACTTATCGACGACAACTCTGGCATCACAGTTTCGGAAATGAAGGCCAAGTGCCGACGCCTCGGCAGCGAGCTGGGCCTTATCGTAGTCGACTATCTGCAGCTGATGCACAGCGGCAAGCGCAACGACAACCGCGTTCAGGAGGTCGCTGAGATCTCCCGTTCACTAAAGATCATGGCCAAGGAGCTGAATGTTCCGGTCCTCTGCCTCTCGCAGCTTTCTCGAGGCCCCGAGAGCCGAACCGATAAGCGCCCCATGCTGTCCGACCTTCGTGAATCGGGCTCTATCGAGCAGGATGCCGATATCGTTCTGTTCATTTACCGTCCCGATTACTATGCCGATTCCAAGCCCGAGGAAAAGAATCTTGCCGAGATCATCGTTGCCAAGAATCGACACGGCGAAGTCGGCAAGATCGAGCTTCAGTGGGAAGGTCAGTTCACAACATTCAGATCGAGAGAAACAAGATACGAAGAACCCGGACGTTAATTTTAAATGTTCAATATCAATACGAAAATCATACCGGAGGGCAGCGGAGTGCTTGTCGCTCTTTCGGGCGGGGCAGACTCGGTGTGCCTGACGCATTATCTTGCACGAAATGCCCGGCGGCTTGGCATAACGGTGGCGGCAGCTCATTATATCCATGGCATACGCCCCGAAGATGCCGAAAAGGAGCTGGGGCTTGCACGTAGTCTGTGCAAAGATCTTGGAATAGAGCTTTTTGTCGGCAGGGGAGATGTTCCCTCATACGCCGAAGAAAAAAGGATGGGCCTTGAGGAGGCTGCACGCGGGCTTCGTTATGCGTTTCTTCGGAAAACTGCCGGAGATCACGGATTCGGTCTAATCGCCACCGCACACAACAGGGGAGATCAGGCAGAAACGGTGCTGTTCAACATGATAAGGGGCAGCGGTCTGTCCGGCCTTTCGGGCATTGCCGCGCGCCGCGCCGACCTTGTCCGTCCGCTGCTTGGAGTGCCGAGATGCGATATCGAGGACTACTGCCGAAGGCATGGACTTGTATATGCCATCGATCCCACCAATGCCGATGTCAATTACAGCCGAAACATGATACGGCATGAGGTCATGCCCAGGCTCAGCGGCATCAATTCCCGAGCTGAAGAGGCTATCGCAGCGGCAGCCGAGGTTTCGGCGCAGGCTGACGACTATCTTGCCTCGCAGGCAGCAGTGCTTGTGGAAGGAAAGGATATTGTCAGAGACAAACTGCTGGCGGCTCATCCCGCTCTGCATCACTATATCCTTTCTCTGCTGTTCGACAGGGCAGGAAGTTTCCGTTTTTGTCAAGAACTTGCATTGGAGGAATACCAGCAGCTTTCGCTACGCGTGCGTCATCAGCACCAAATGTAGGTGCGATGTGTACGATACCAGTACCATCTTCTGTGGTAACATAGTCGCCCGCAATTACTTTAAATGCGCCTTCTTCTTGTGGTGTGAAGAAAGGTAGAAGTGGTTCGTATTCTAGACCAACAAGCTCAGAACCTTTAAATGTTTCTGCTGGGCATTCTGCATCTTTAAAGTATGCTTTGAATAGGTCTTTTGCTAAGATTACTTCTATATCTTCCTTAGTATAAGGGTTTTGCGTTGCATAGCGAACATAGTCTATATTTGGTCCAACACAT
>JAFOHJ010000026.1 GCA_017421885.1 Clostridia bacterium | reverse complement strand
TGCCTGCCTCTATGGTGAGGGTGGACAGTTCGGTCTTGCCTTCTGTGATATTTCCACCGGTGCTTTTTATGTCACCGTTTGTGCCGATGAAACTGCCGCGGCCTCTGAATTGGGTCGCTTCTCCCCCACTGAGGTGCTGCGTTTCGGTAGTTCTGCCCGGGAAGAAATCAGCGAGGATGCGCTGTTCCACCGGCTGAATTGCTGCGTGGATGAAGGCAGAGAAGAACAGTTCCAGAAGGCATCCGCAGAAGAACTGCTGGAGCGCCATTTTGGCAAGAGTCTGTCTGAACTGGGACTGACGGGTCTGCCCGAGGCCATTATTGCCAGCGGCAGCCTGTTGCAGACGCTGCTGACCCTGCAGAAAAATGATCTGGCACACATTCGCCAGCTGCAATACTACACCACCGGCCGGTTCATGGAGCTGGATCCGCCCTGATTCGCTTGATCCAGCTCTGCTTCGTCCCGGCCGCTTTGACAGGCGTATTCCTGTCGAGCTGCCCGACCTTAAGGGGAGGATAGATATCCTCAGGGTCCATGCTGCACGCATAAAACTGTTGGGTGAAATAGACTTCGAGCAGGTGGCCAAGATGGCGGCAGGCGCATCGGGCGCCGAGCTTGCCAATATAGTCAACGAGGCTGCCCTTCGTGCAGTACGTGCCGGACGAAAGGCGGCAACCCAGGACGACCTTATAGAAAGTGTCGAGACTGTCATCGCAGGCTATGAGAAGAAGACCCGCGTTCTTTCCGACCGCGAAAAGAGGATCGTGGCATATCATGAGATAGGCCATGCGCTGGTGGCTGCCCTGCAGCAGGATTCGGCGCCTGTTCAGAAGCTAACCATCATTCCCCGAACCGCCGGCGCGCTGGGCTACACCCTACAGGTGAATGAAGGCGAAAACTTCCTTCTGTCGAAAGAGCAGATAGAAAATAAGATCGCTACACTTACCGGCGGACGCGCCGCCGAAGAGCTGGTATTCGGCAGCATGACCACCGGCGCTTCCAACGACATCGAGCAGGCCACTAAGCTTGCCCGGGCCATGGCGGCTCGCTTCGGCATGACCGATGAGTTCGGTATGGTGTCGCTTGAAACCCAGGGCAATATGTATCTGGGCGGCGACAGTATGGCTTCCTGCTCGCCCGAAACTCAGACAAGGCTCGACCGCAAGGTCATGGAGATAGTGTCGCAGCAGCATGACAAGGCTCTTAGGATCCTTAAGGAGAACGAAAAGAAGCTCCGCGAGCTGTCTGATTATCTCTACAGCCGGGAAACCATCACAGGCGACGAGTTTATGGCAATACTCAAGGGTTAAAAGGTATAGGGGTTATCCCCTTTCCCTCTGTGCCTTTTATATATAAAAAGCCCCCCGGAAAAACCGGGGAGCTTTGCAATACAAGCTTATCTTACAAAAGCAAACTCGTCTTTGTCTTCAAGTGCGAGGATAAAGGCTTCCAGCAGCTGCTTTGCATACTCTACATCCTGAAGGTCGATAACCTCGAGGGCTGTGTGAGCATTGCGGGAGGGAACCGATACGCTGCCGGTGGGAACACCCTCATGAGCCATGTGGAGTTCGCCTGCGTCGGTGCCGATGCCGGTGAAGACTTCCAGCTGATAGGGAATATTATTTTCCTTGGCTACTTTCTGTAGCTTGCGGCGAACAGCAACGCTGGAGATAAAGCTGAAGTCCATGGCTTTGATGCCGGGACCCTTGCCAAGGCATACCATCTGGTCCATCATGCTCTCAAATGTGTCGCTGGCAGCTGTTGTGTCGATCGACAGGGCAACATCGGCATGAATGGCATGGGAGGCTGTTCGTGCGCCTCTGAGGCCGACTTCTTCC
>JAFOHJ010000199.1 GCA_017421885.1 Clostridia bacterium | reverse complement strand
TCTCCCTGTCGAGATCGTCAGAAAGTCGGCCAACAAGGGCTATGTGATCCGCCTGCGCGACGACGAACCTCAGATCAACCTCACACTTATCGAGATGCTCAAGCAGGACTTCGGCATCACCGTAAGCGGCCTTGATCCTCTGCCCCGCGACGGCGACGGCATCGACATCCGTCGCATTTTTGCCACCGTTCTCCATGCTGTTATGGATATGCCCAGATGGGACATCGTCGAAACGGCCAACCTCGGCATCTTCTCCTTCACCCGCTTCGTTATGTGGAACGACATCCGCACACGTTCGGAAGACCTTCAGCAGAACCCCATCGTCCGCAGCCTTATCGAGGGAAAGCTGACATGGGAGGCCGCCGCAATGGACCCCGGCCTTAAGATCCCCGAGAACACCGTGCTGATCCCCCTGCCTGCCGACGCCTCTCAGCTCTACGCCATCGAGAGCGCAGCCGAAGGCCAGTCCTTTGTGCTCCACGGCCCTCCCGGCACCGGCAAATCCCAGACCATCACCGCCCTCATCGCCAATGCGCTGGCAAGAGGCAAATCCATCCTCTTCATCGCCGAAAAGATGGCGGCCCTCGAGGTGGTTCAGAAACGCCTTAAGGAGATCGGCATCGACATCTTCTGCCTCGAGCTCCACTCCAACAAATCCAAGAAGCGCGATGTGCTAGAGCAGCTCCGCGCCGCTACCGAGGTCACACGCGAGACCGCGCCCGAAGAGTTCGAGCGCAAGGCTCAGCTGCTTGCCGAGATGCGCTCTGAGCTGGACGGCTATGTAAATGCCGTTCACAGCGTTCAGCCCTGCGGAATGACGGCCTATCAGCTCATCAACGAATACGAGGCCAACTCCTCCTGCCCCGACATCGCCCTCTTCACTGCCCAGCAGCTCGAAGGCATGACCCGCGAGAAGCTGGCCGAATACGAGATCCTTGCCGAACGCCTTGTGGCGGCTGCCCGCGCAGTGGGACACCCCAAGGATCATCCCCTCTCTCCCATCAGACGAGATAAATACGAGCAGAAGATCCGCACACAGTTCGAGCCTGCCCTTGAAGGTTACAGGACCTCATCTTCTGCACTCAAAGAAGCCTATTCCGCCTTCGGACAGCACTTCGGCGCCGGGCTCCCCGCCACACGCGAGGACTGCCTCCGCACCGTCGATGCCTCCCGTATGCTTATGCTTTGGAAGGACCTGCCCGAAAGCCTCTCCAAGGCCGACGAGCTCGAAAAGGCCGTTTCGGCCATTGCAGCGGCCGGCTCGGCACAGGTGATGGCATCCGAACAGCTGAACAGCATTCTCTCCAGCTGGAAGCCCGAGTTCCTCTCTCTCGACAGTGCGGCTCTGACCGCCGAATGGAACGAGGCCAACGGCAAGTGGATGCTGCCCCGCATGATGGCCATGAATGCCCTCAAGCGTAAGCTGGCCCCCTACGCTACCTGCGATATTGATGCCGACACTCTGCCCCTTCACTTCCAGTCTCTTGACAAATACAGGCAGCTCAAGGCCGAAGCCGACCGCATGGCGGCATCTCTGCCCGACGGCGATTCGGCCTTCTTCCAGCAGGAATGGAAGGACATCACCGAAAAGGCAAAGAAGGCTCAGGAAAGCGCCCAGCAGATGTATGAGCTTACCGGCTCCGACGATATGCGCCTTATGTGTGTCGGCTCGCCCGATGCCATGAAGGCCGCCGAAGAGCTCTCGCAGGCATGGACAGACTTTACCTCACATGAGGCCGAAATGAAGGCCCTTCTTGACTTCGACACCGGCGACATTTCCGAAGACTGGCTCGAGCGCCAGCAGGATATCATCGACGGCATCCTTGATAGCCGTGACTCGCTCAAAGACTGGATGGTGTGGAATCAGGTGGCCGCAGAATGCACCGAAAAGGGCCTCGGCCCCATCGTTCAGGCCTACCTCGGCGGCCTTGAACACGAAAAGGTGCTGGGTGCATTCCGCCGCAGCGTATACTGCACCCTGACCGAGATGGCTATCGACCAGAGCGAGACCCTCTCCTCCTTCTCGGGCGCGCTGATGAGCGAGAAGATCGCCCAGTTCAAGCGTATGGATAAGGAGCTTATGGACCTCACCCGTCAGGAGATCTACTGCCGCCTTGCCGCCCGCGTTCCCAACTTTACCGAAGAGGCATCCCAGACCTCGGAGATCGGTATCCTGCGCCGCGCCATCAAGAGCGGCGGCCGCGGCATAAGCATACGCCGCCTGCTGGATCAGATCCCCGGCCTGCTGCCCAGGCTCTGCCCCTGCATGCTGATGAGCCCCATCTCGGCGGCTCAGTACCTCGACCCCAAGAGACCTCCCTTTGATATGGTGGTCTTCGACGAGGCGTCCCAGGTGCCCACCTGCCGCGCCGTTGGCGCGCTGGCAAGGGGCAAGACCGCCGTTATCGTAGGCGACCCCAAGCAGATGCCTCCCACAAGCTTCTTTACCTCCACCTCGGAGGAAGATCTGACCGCCGAAGACGGCGACCTTGAGAGCATCCTTGACGACTGCCTTGCCATCAATATGCCCGAGACTCACCTGCTGTGGCATTACCGCAGCCGCCACGAGAGCCTCATCGCCTTTTCCAATAACCAGTTCTATGACAACCGCCTGCTCACCTTCCCCTCGGCCGGCGACCGCGAATCCAAGGTCACCCTCCAGCATGTCGACGGCGTGTTTGACCGCGGCAGAGGCCGCAGCAACAGGGCCGAAGCCGAGGCTGTGATCGCCGAAATGAAGCGCCGCTGCCACGACCCCGCCCTGGCAAAATACAGCGTAGGCGTTGTCACCTTCAACGTAAATCAGCAGCATCTTATCGAAGACCTGCTCAACGAGGCCTGCCGCACCGACAATAAGCTTGAGGAATGGGCATGGCGCTCGGAAGAACCTGTCTTTATCAAGAACCTTGAGAATGTTCAGGGCGACGAGCGCGACGTCATCCTCTTCTCGGTCGGCTTCGGCCCCGATAAAAACGGAAAGTTCTATATGAACTTCGGCCCCCTCAACCGCGACGGCGGCTGGCGACGCCTCAACGTTGCCGTTTCCCGTGCGCGATATGAGATGAAGGTCTTCTCCACCATCCATCCCGAGGACATCGACCTGAGCCGCAGCTCGGCCGAAGGCGTTGCCGCCCTGAGATCCTTCCTCGACTATGCGTCGGGCAGACCTCTGCCTTCAGCCGGCACGGCCTCGATCCTTCGCAAAGACAAAGGCCAGAGCGGCATTGCAAACTCGATCGCCGCTGCCCTTCGCGAACGCGGATTTGAATGCGACATCTCGGTAGGCCACTCGGGCTACCGCGTGGATGTGGGTGTTATCGACCCCAGAAAACCCGAAACATATATCCTCGGCATCCTGCTGGACGGCAATTCCTACCGCGACGCGAAGACCACGCGCGACCGCGAAGTGGCTCAGGAGAGCATACTCACCGGCCTGGGCTGGAACATCCTCAGGCTCTGGTCGCTCGACTGGTGGGACAACAGCCGCCGCGAGACCGACCGCATCGCAGCTGCTATCGTAAATCTTCTCGAACAGCCTCTTCCCGAGGCTGCCTCTGAGGAGGATATCACCCCTGAGGCTCCCCTTTCGGAAGAAGTCCCCGAGCCGTCCCTCTCCTATGAGCCCGAAGAGACCCCCTCTCTCCCCGAAGCTCTGCGCGATCCACAGGCTGTGGAAGAATACTTCCCCGCCGTTCTCACCCCCGTAAAATGGTCCAACGACGAGTTCATGAAGGATGAAAATACCGCCGAGCTCTGCTCGCGCCTTGCCTACATAGTAAACTGCGAGGCTCCCGTCCTTCAGAGCACCCTCATCCGCCGCCTGCTTCAAAGCTGCGGAGTCTCCCGCGGCGGTGCCCGCATTCAGGCACGCGCACTCAGCCTTGTCGACTCGATGGGCCTCAGCCATACGATGCAGGGTGACGAGCGCCTCTACTGGCGCGCAGGTCAGGATCCCCAGCAGTTCACAGGCTTCCGTGTGGGCGGCAGTGATAAGCGCGAGCCCCGCGACATCCCCGTTATCGAGGCTGCCAACGCAGTCTGCCGTGTTATGGAGAACCAGATCGGCCTGCCTATGGACGGCCTCGTCCGCGAAACGGCACGGATCCTCGGCTATGCCCGTGCAGGATCCAACGTCCTCACCGTTGTCGGAGCAGCCATCAGG
>JAFOHJ010000198.1 GCA_017421885.1 Clostridia bacterium | reverse complement strand
ATTATTGCTCTATTCTCGATTACTCTATTCTCGATCGCACTATTCTTGTCTGTGACAAAGTCATCTTCAATATTGTCATATAATTCATCTTCGAGTTCGTAATCACTATCAAAATCAGTATAATCTGAATATATACCTAGGTTCTCAAGTCCTCCGGCTTTTGCAATAAGTTCATCCAGCTTTCTTCTGTCCCATAAGAGTACATTTGTAGCAGCTGCAAGCTGAATTGCTCCCGGTGTAAAAGTAGAGTTTGTCATTACGACACCAACGTGGCAACCATAGAACTGTTTACCTGCAGAAACCTCTTGTACTGGTGTATTGCTTAATGCACTTGCATAGTTTTTGCACTGAATTGCGTACTTGATATCATCTTTTACAGCCAAAACGTCTACGCCCTGATCACCAGAACCAGGAGTAACTGTTACTTCTGAAAAGCCAACTTTCCGGAGCAAATCTGCACAGAAATACTCGAACTTATGTCCTTCCATACCATCAATAGCAGAAACACCGCTTAGATAGTGTACCTGTTTAGGCTTAACAGAAGCTTTTTTCATTGTACATTCAAGCTCATCAACATAGTCTTTTGCATCTTTCAAACTAAAACCTGTATAGTCGCGAACAAGTTTAACTGCTTGAATCTTTTTTCCTGCTTTTATATAATCTGAAATCTCTTTTATTGGTATCATATGGTCCACTTCTATGTCTAAGTTTTATGTATAGTGTATCATTTTCTGATATAAAAGACAAGAATACAAAAAGCTCAGAAAAATACCCCTGTGGAAAACCCACAGGGGTATTATTACTGCTGTGCGTCTATCTTCTCCTTAAGCTCGGTGAGATAGAGCCACCGCTCTTCTTTCGCCATGAGCTGCTCTTCCAGCTCTTCCTGCTTCGCCTGAAGCTCCTGAAGCTTCACAAAATCGCTGCTGCAGGCCATCTGCTCGGCCTTGCAGCTCTCGATCTTCTCCTCAAGCTCCATGATCTCACCCTCGATCATGTCAAACTCGCGGGCCTCTTTATAAGAAAACCTCAGCTTCTGCTCGCGCACAGGCTTCTGCTGTGCATCTTTGGCCCTTTCGGACTTCTGGGGCGCAGCCTCTTCCCTCTTCTTCGATGCCCAGTCGCTCCAGTTGCCGGTGTAGCGGCGTACATCGCCCTCTCCCGTGACTTCAAAGATGCTCTCGGCCATCTTGTCGAGGAAGAATCTATCGTGAGATACGGTGATTATGGGGCCGGGGAAGCTGTCGAGATAGTCTTCGAGGATCGACAGCGTTGTGATGTCAAGGTCGTTGGTCGGCTCGTCCAGCAGGAGGACGTTGGGCGCCTCCATAAGCACACTGAGCAGATAAAGCCTGCGCCTTTCGCCGCCCGACAGCCTGCCTATGGGCACCGACTGCATCTCGCTGGGGAACAGGAATCGCTCCATCATCTGCTTTGCCGAGAAGGTGCCCTCATCGGTGTGGGTCTCCTCTGCTATACTGTGGATAAAATCGAACACTCTCATGTTGAGGTCGAGCTCACGGCCCTCCTGGCTGAAATGGCCTATCTTTACGGTCACTCCGATGTCGGCTTCGCCCGAATCGGGAAGAAGCGAACCTGCGATCATCTTAAGGAGGGTCGATTTGCCTGCGCCGTTTCGGCCTACAACGCCTATTCGGTCGCCCCTCAGAAGATTATACGAAAAATCTTTTATGACCGTCCTGCCGTCAAAGGCCTTCGACACATTCTTAAGCTCGATTATCTTTTTGCCCAGCCTCGAAGATGCCGCCGCCATCTGAACCGTCTCGTCCTTTTCGGGAGCCTCTCTGCCCAGCAGCTCTTCATACCTTGCGATCCTCTCCTTGGACTTGGTGGTTCGCGCACGGCATCCGCGCATGATCCACTCACGCTCGACTCTGAGTATCGACTGGCGCTTGCGCTCGCTGGCCTCGGCCATTTCGGCGCGCTGCTCTTTGAGTTCGAGATATCGCGAATAGTTTGCCTCGTAATGATAGAGCTTGCCGCGGCTGAGCTCGGTGATGTGGTTGACAACTCGCTCGAGAAAATAACGATCGTGGGTGACCATGATTATGCCGCCCTTGAACTGACGCAGATGATTCTCGAGCCATGCCGTCATTTCGGCATCAAGGTGGTTGGTGGGCTCATCGAGGATAAGAATGTCGGCCGGATGGATAAGAGCCGCCGCAAGGGCTACCCTCTTACGCTGTCCGCCCGAGAGCGTGCCCACCTTCTGTTCAAAATCGGTTATGCCCAGCCTTGTCAGCATGGTCTTGGCCTCGTATTCGTTGAGCTCGCGGAACTCTGACGGGAAGTGCAGGAACACCTGCTCAAGGACAGTAGCCTCGTCGTTCATGACGGGATTCTGAGGCAGGAAGCTGATCTGAACATTGGGGTTGTGTGTAACGCTGCCTCCGTCGGCCTCAGTCTCTCCAGCAAGCACCCTGAGGAAGGTAGACTTACCCGTTCCGTTGATGCCGATGATGCCCGTCTTATCCCCTTCACTGAGATAGAAATTAACATCGTCGACAAGCTGGCGCATGCCGTAGTTTATGGAAATGTGTTCTGCTGATAAAAGCATATTATTCTCCGTCTGTCAGGATAAAATCAGTCCTGCTTCTCGGGCAGGGGTGCTCTGCCGAATGCCTCGCCGAACTCGGCGATATAATCGGCCATGGTCTTAAGCATCTCGGTGCCCCACTCGGCAGTTGCCTTGGTGGGAGGATCATTCTTGAAGGCGTGGGTCAACCAGCCGTTATCGGTAATATCCTTGATCTCGCGGGGAATGGTTACGGCAGCGCCCTTGAAGTTGACATTGGTCCATGCGCCGGAGGGCAATTCGTCGGAAACATCATTTTTGATGCCCTCGGGAAGATCTATATACTCATACTTGATGAGAGAAGGGTCGACTGCCATAACGCCTGCGGTCTCTTCGCCGCCGCCATGGCCGCCTGCCCAGTTGGGGTTCAGCTGGCCGGCCATGAGCCACCAGTTGAGGTTTGCAAGATAAGCACCCTTGCGGTAAAGGTGCATGCCTACAGCCTGGATGGAGGCATTGTTGCCGCCATGACCGTTGAGGATCATAAAATGGCGGAAGCCATAACGGTAAAGCTGGTCGCAGATGGTGCGGAGCAGCGAGATAAGGCCCTCTACGCCCAGAGAAACCGTGCCTGCAAAGCCGCAGAGGTCGTCGGTCGCACCATAATTGATGGTGGGAGCAATAAGAAGATCGGAGCGCTCGTTGAGATACTCGGCGATCTTGTCGGGGATCATAGTATCGGTGCCCAGAGGCATGTGTTTGCCGTGGTTTTCAAGGCTGCCTACGGGGATAACGATGGTGTCGCTCTTCTTGAGATATTCTTCAACTTCGAGGTAATTCATTTTTGCAAGATACATAGCTTTAACTCCTTTATGTGATGATATAGCCGTGACTTATAAGTGGATTATACCACATCTTCTTCCTCATTGCATCATGGGGCATTAAAAAACGCCTTCCATAAGGAAAGCGTTTTCGGGAATATTACTTTTTGCTGTGCATTTTAAGCAGCATCTCGGCGCGGCTTGCGATCTTGCTGTCTTTGCCATCTTTCATTTTTGCTGCGATGATAACTCCGGCACCCACAACGATAAGGGTGCATGAGAAAGCATACATGGCACCGAGACCCAATGTATCCTGAAGAACACCACCAAGAACATTACCGATGGTAGAGCCGCAGCCACTTGTGAACATACCGATCATTGTCTGACCCATCACCTGATCCTTTGGCGCCAGGTTATAGATAACATAGTATGTGATGACAGCCGTTATAAGACCGTAGGATATGCTCTGAAACATCATACCCACCAAAAGGACAGGTACACTGGGTGCAAAGCATATGATAAATGTACGCGCAACGTATGCGATGCCGCCAATAGCCATAAGTGTCATCGAATCGACCTTTTTCATCAGCTTGGATGCATAGGCCATGACCGGTAGCTCGCTGAAGGCCGAACAGAAAGCCGCAACACCGAAGGTTGCCGTTGTTCCGCCAAGACTCTTTACGATATTGGGCAGATAGGTGCCCAGCGCCGAGCTTGCCGCCATACAAAGGGCGTAGCCCATAAGAGCCATAAAGTAGGAAGGATATGTCTTTATAATATGACCTATCGAACCGCCCTTCTCTCCCTTTTTTCCCTGCACCTTTGTTTCGGGCATCGAGCGCATGACGGCAAACATGAGCACAGTGAAGATAACAAAGCCTATCGCCAGAACACGAGGGTCGAACATATCTATGATCGAGCCTGCGCAAAGGCTGGTAATGGCCCACGATGTGCTGCCTAGGCCGCGTGCAAGGCCAAAATTGATGTCCTCGCCGTCCTGAACATAGCCGCTGGCAATAACCTGCATAAAGGAGGCTGAACAGGTGTATAGGGCATGCATCGAAATATACAGACCCATAACGACGATTGCCGGCAGCGGCGAAAATGCCACGAATGTGAACATGACCGCTATATATCCATAGATCCCGTAAATAAGCTTATGGGCCGTCAGCTTGTCGATTTTCATTATAAGCGACGAAAACCAGGGGCCCAGAAAGATAGATGAAACGCAGCCTGCACCGGTTACAATGCCGATCTGAGTGTTGGAAACGCCCTTATACTGAAGAAATACCGCCACGAAACCGCCGATACAGCAGCCAACAAGGCAGAACAGAAAATACATCAGATTATATTTGTTTTTGAGACTCATGATCTCTCCCCTTTCCCCAATATACTTTTACATATTAAAGGAGAGTTTGTCAATAGAAACCGCAAAAAAACATATATCATCCGGCCGATTGACTTGATCATTTTACAGCAGTATAATTTTGTGTGTGAGGTGATAAAGCTATGTCGTTCGGAAAGTATTTTTCTGTTTTCAATAAACTGACACCCTCTGAGCAGGAAGTTCTGTTAAATGAAGCAGTACTGCGCAAAGTTTCTGCCGGAACACTTGTAACCGCCGGTTCGGAAAACTGCACCGGTGTCATAGTTGTCCGCTCGGGTCAGCTCAGGGAATACATAACTTCCGAAGACGGACGCGAAATGACCATTACCCGCCTTTTCGGCCATGATATAAGCATATTATCGGCCGCATGCATGATGAACAGCATAAACTT
>JAFOHJ010000197.1 GCA_017421885.1 Clostridia bacterium | reverse complement strand
CTTGAGTTCTTCTGCAAGCCCGGCACAGAGCTCGAGTGGTTCTCCTACTGGAAAAACTACTGCCACCAGTGGCTGCTCGACCTCGGCATGACTGACGAGAATCTCCGTCTTCGTGACCACGACCCCGAAGAGCTGAGCCACTACTCCAACGCAACAACCGACTTCGAGTTCCTCTTCCCCTTCGGTTGGGGCGAACTCTGGGGCGTTGCATCCCGTACAAACTTTGACCTGACAGCCCACCAGAACACATCGGGCAAGGATCAGACATATTTCGATCAGGAAGCTAACGAGCATTATATCCCCTATGTCATCGAGCCCTCGCTGGGTGCCGACCGTGTTGCTCTCGCTTTCCTGTGCGATGCTTATGACGAAGAAGTCATTGATGCAGAGAAGAAGGATGTCCGCACAGTTCTCCGTCTCCATCCCGCCCTGGCTCCCTTCAAGTGCGCCGTTCTTCCCCTCTCCAAGAAGCTGGGTGACAAGGCACGTGAGATCCAGGCTGAGCTGAGCAAGTGGTTTATGGTCGACTATGACGATGCCGGCTCTATCGGCAAGAGATATCGCCGTCAGGACGAGATCGGTACACCTTTCTGCGTAACAGTTGACTTTGAAACAGTCGGCGACGACAAGACCGAAGCTGACAACTGCGTCACCATCCGTGAGCGCGACAGCATGGAGCAGATCAGACTGCCTATCTCGGAACTCAAGGATTATATCGCATCCCGACTGGTATTTTAAAAATTAACAAAAGTTTTATGGACTCTGTCAGATGGCAGAGTCCATAATTATTATAGATTCCTATAATAACTTTTATTAACTTTGTTGAGTTTAAAAAAGACGTGTGGTATAATTATGGTAAGATATTATGTTCAGTGCGCTTAACTTGATAAAAACAGGAGGAACAATCAATGGATTATTCGCGTTTCGTCCCCAAAGCAGTTGCTGAAATGAAGCCCTCGGGTATCAGAAAGTATTTCGGCATCATGGAAACAATGCCCAACGCCATTTCCCTCGGCGTCGGCGAACCTGACTTCATCACTCCCAAACACATTATGCAGGCAGGCATCGATTCGCTTAATGAAGGCAAGACTCAGTATACAGCAAACAGCGGCCTTATCGCTCTCCGCAAAGAGATCAGCAAGTATATGGAGAAGTTCTCTGTCTCCTACAACCCCGATAACGAAGTTCTGGTAACTGTCGGTGGCTCCGAAGCTATCGATCTTTGCCTCAGAGCCTTCCTCACAATCGGTGATGAGATCCTCATTCCCGAACCTTCTTTCGTTTGCTATGCTCCTCTTGCTTCGATGACCGGTGCAAAGGCCGTTCCCATCGTTACAAAGAAGGAAGACAGCTTTAAGCTCACTCCCGAAGCTCTTGAAGCAGCTATCACACCCAAGAGCAAGGTTCTCATCCTTTCCTACCCCAACAACCCCACCGGCGGTATCATGAAGAAGGAAGAGCTGGAGGCTATCGCTCCCATCATCAAGAAGCATGACCTTCTGGTTATCTCCGATGAGATCTATGCCGAACTGACATACGGCCTCAAGCATGTATCCATCGCTTCTCTCGAAGGTATGTGGGAGCGCACAATCGTAGTCAGCGGTTTCTCCAAGGCATTTGCTATGACAGGCTGGCGCCTCGGCTACTGCTGCGGCCCCAAGGATCTTATGAGATATGTTGCTCAGATCCACCAGTATGCTCTGATGTGTGCATCGACTCCTGCTCAGTATGCAGCTATCGAGGCTCTGCAGCACGGTGTTCCTGACACAGCTTATATGTGCGAGAAGTATAACGAGCGCCGCGTATATCTTTACAAGGCTCTTCTCGATATGGGCTTCGACTGCTTTGAGCCCGAAGGTGCGTTCTATATCTTCCCCGATGTTTCGATGTTTGCAAAGGACGGCGGCGACTTTGTAGAGTCTCTCCTCAAGGCAGAGCAGGTCGCAGTTGTTCCCGGCGATGCTTTCGGCGAGTCGGGTAAGAACCATGTCCGTATCTCCTATGCATATTCTATGGAGACCCTCAAGAAGGCCATGGACCGCATCAACAACTTTGTTTCTAAGAAGTAAGTTTTCTTATCAGTCCCGGCCGGAAATGGCCGGGACATTTTTAATAATATGATCACACAGTTTTAAGGAGAAAAGCAAAATGTCATATTCACCCAATCTCAATTCCGGCTTTACCTTTACTCAGAACCGAAGCAAGTATCAGACATCAACATCGGGAATGTGCTCGCTTTGCATGGAAGGCTGTGTAACCCCCTGTGAAATAGGGCTGTCGGCTGTTCTTGGTGCTAAAACGGTATATCCTACCACTACTGGAGCAAACCAGATCGCATCTGAGAAGAACTATCCGTTTGATTATTCACACTTTAATATAAACGGCCGAGTTTTCGGTGCTCAGGGTGCCGAAGCTTCCTATGAATCGGCCACTATTTTCAATGTAAAACTGGAAAAAACCTATGGCATCCTTAATCCCGTGAGACTGGCAATGCCCATTATTATGCCTGCCCTCATAAAGCTTAACTGGAAGGATTATTTTGCCGGAGCAGCCATGGCGGGTGTTACCTGCATGATAGGCGAAGATGCCAAAAGCAAGGATCCCGAACTTAAGATAAAAGACGGTAAAATAGTCGACTTCCCCTTTATGGGTCAGATACTTGACACCTTCCGCAAATACTACCGCGGCTATGGTCAGATCGTACCTCAGTGTAATGTTGAAGATGACATGCTCGGTGTTCCTGAGATCGCCATAACCAAGTATGGCGCCGAAGCCATCGAGTTTAAGTTCGGCCAGTCTGCCAAAGGTACTCAGCCGGTAAATCTTCTCCCCGATCTCGAAACAGCGCTTCAAAAGCAGCAGATGGGCTTTATTGTTCATCCCGATCCCTCTGATCCCGCTGTTCAGGAAGCATATAAATCCCGCACCTGCCCAAACTTCTATATGTACGGCCATCTTCCTCTCTGGGATGAAAACTTCTTTAAAAACAGGATCGCAGAGCTTCGCGCTCTCGGCATGAAGAATGTTTATTTCAAAATGGCCGGATATGATCCTGCTGATATTGAGCGTGTTCTCTGCATTGCCGCCGAAAATCAGGTAGACATGGTCACCTTTGACGGAGCAAGCGGCGGCAGCGGCTACAGCCCCAGCGCAATGATGAATGAATGGTGCCTGCCTACGGTCACCCTTGAAGCTAAGGTCACCGAAATTGTAAAGAAGCTCAAAGCCCGTTATCCTGCAATGCCTGCCATCGCTATAACCGGCGGCTTTGCATCGGAAGATACTGTTTTCAAAGCTCTTGCGCTTGGCGACGGACATATTACAGCCGTCGGCATGTGCCGCGCACCTATGGCTGCAGCCATGAACAGCGCATCGGTAGGCAAACTTATTGCAAACGGAACAATTCCCGAGCATCTGAAGAAATATGGCTCGACTGTTCAGGAAATTTTCGGAGACCTCCCCGACCTTCGCGCCATCTATGGCGTTGAAGCAGACAGTTTCTCCCCCGGCGCGATCGGTGTTTTCTCATATCTTCATAAGATAGCTTTCGGTCTTCAGCATTTTGCGGCTCTTAACCGCAAGTTTAATATTTCGCTTGCCGACAGAAGTGATCTTATCCCCCTTACATCCGAAGCAGAAAAACTCATCTGATACAAAGCTAAAAAAGCTCACCCTTTTGGGTGAGCTTATCTTTTATAAAATATAAAGGAGAACGAGCAAATGAAATTTAATGATAAATTATTAGATTTAAGAAAAAAGAAGGGATGGTCTCAAGAAGAATTAGGTAACGAACTTAATGTTTCAAGACAAACTGTCTCAAAATGGGAAGCAGGGCAAACAACACCTGAACTTGAAAAACTAAAAAAACTTTCTGAGATTTTCGGAATTACTG
>JAFOHJ010000196.1 GCA_017421885.1 Clostridia bacterium | reverse complement strand
TATCTATCAGAGCATCTATCGAACCCTGAAACCCGGCGGTGTATTTCTGTTCAACATCGAGCATCCTACCTTCACGGCGGGTGTGAACCAACAGTTTGCTGCCGACGGCACCTGGCCAGTGACGGATTACTATTATCCTGGCGAAAGAATTACCGACTTCCTGGGGCATGAGGTTAAGAAATATCATCACACCCTGACCCAGATCCTGAACGGTCTGCTGAAAATCGGTTTTGTGATCGAAGCGGTGGAGGAGGCAATGCCACCAGAGCAGTGGCGTGACCAGATGCCGGAGGAAATGAAGCGGCCTATGATGCTTTTGGTTCGGGCGAGAAAGGGATAACGAGTGGAAAAGATCGGTTATGGCGAAAAACTCTCAACAGGCGATAAAGTAAAAATCAGAGACTATGCCACATCTCACCACGAAAAAGAAATCAAAGAATTGCGTGAGTGCAATTATGAACCCCTATTCGCAGAGTTGCAGAAAGTAACCATTACCGCATGACATATTAGAGCCAAGCCCACTGAGAAACGCTCGGTGGGCTTTTCGCTTGCCTAATTCAGTTCTCAAAAAAACTGCATCAAATCACTCGATTTGAGTCGGTCATTTCTGGGGCTGATGGAGGCCATCACGCTTGGGAATTGCACCCCAAAAGGCACTGTTACCGAGGGGATGCACCCCACTCCATACCGGCGATGCACCCCACGCCGCCGCTTTCTATCAAAATTACCGTGACAAGCCAAAAAGGACATCGTATCAAAACGATGTCCTTTTTATTTATATTACAGCATAGCAAAATCATTTCATGATGACAAATCAATAAATAACAGGCCTTGCTGTGACGGAAGCAAGGCCTATATGTATCAGATATCTATTTTTCTGCACGTGCTGCAGCAATGCTGTCGCTGATACGCTTCTGAGTGGCATCAAAGAACAACTCGCGATTGTGACGATAGTAGGCATCGCAGCCAAAGTTCTCGACAAACCACGATGTATCATAGCCTGCCGTCACTTCGGTGACGAACATTACCAGTTCCTGACCCTGGGCAAAAGTCTCCTCAAGGAAACGGAAGGCATTATCAAACATCGACGAAGTCTGAAGAGCCAGCTCACGGCGCAGCTCGACCTCTTTATTGAACCATCCCTTAACCGCGTCAAATGCATCATTCTCAGCTATATCCTCGTCAACAAGCCTTGCACGGTAAGCCTGCAGCGCATTGAGCTCGCGCATCATAAGGTCGCGGCTCTCCTTATCAAGATGTCCCGCATCTTTTGCGACTTTCATAGCCTCCTGACGAACCGCAATAAGGCGATCAAGTGACTGATGGGGCACACAGTCCTCCAGAGAAGCCTTAAACTCCTTAAGTGTGGCGTGGAGAGTAACGGTCAGCTCATCCTGCATGCGCAGGCGCTTTGCTTCTTCCGAAAGGCGCGACAGCACAAGACCCATTACCGAAAGCTTCTCGTCAAAGGGCGCTGCCTTGAGTTCAGCCGAAGTGATGACCTGCCATGTACCCTGCAGGATATCCTCGACATGATAGATGCGCTGATACTTATAATAAAGCTCGAGATAATTTGCAAAATCCTTTGCTATGCGGGGCAGCTGGATATACTGACCGACGACCTCTCGGTCGACCCTTAGACCCAGCTTTTCATAAGCAACAATAAGCTCACTGAGGTCTTCCCATCCGCGTGCTGTGGCAAACTGAAGGCCATCGACAGTAGTCTCGATGCAGTAGAAATTATCCTTCTTGATATCGAGATAGGAAACTACAGCACCGTGGATGCCCTTGCGGCGCGCATACTCCTTCCAAACAGCAAAATCGTCTTCAACATCAATACGCTTGACACGGTCAAGGGTAACAACATCGAAATCGCGCACCGATTTATTGTATTCGGGAGGATTGCCGGCAGCAACAATGAGCCAGCCTTCAGGCAGAGCCTGATTACCGAAGGTCTTGCACTGCAGGAACTGAAGCATCATGGGTGCAAGGGTCTCAGAAACACAGTTGATCTCATCAAGAAAGAGAATGCCCTCCTTCATGCCCGTCTTTTTCATAAGCTCATATACCGAGGCAAGTATCTCACTCATGGTGTATTCGGTTATGGCATATTCTCTGCCCTCATATGTGCGGTGCTCGATGAAGGGCAGGCCGATAGCGCTCTGACGGGTGTGATGAGTGATCGTATAGGCCACCAGTCCAACCCCTGTTTCGGCGGCGATCTGAGCCATGATCTGAGTTTTACCGATGCCGGGAGGTCCCATCAGAAGAATGGGACGCTGACGCAGAGTGGGAATGAGATAGTTTCCCAGCTCGTCTTTGCTGAGATATGCACGGAGAGTGTTCTGAATCTCCTGTTTTGCCTGTTTAATATTCATATATGGCACCTCTTTACAATTGGGGAAGTTCTTCAATATCGCTGTCGAGGGAAAGATCAAGTTCTTTTGCTGTGCGGTCGAGTGAAGCCTCGTCAAGCACAAGGCGTATTGCCCACGGCGGCATTTTGAACTGCATAGGCGGCTCTTCAAGCAGCACAAAGGCTGTGTCGAAAGCCGGACGCTTCTGAGGATAAACTCCCATTCCGTCGGTGAAATAGATCAGGCCTCGAAGGCTTGTGAAGGCACCTGCGGCCTGAAGCTCGGCAACACGGGCGAACACAGGTCTGAAATCGGTGGCACTGCCGCCCACAAGGTCGAACTCTTCCATGTATTTTTTCAGTTCGTCCAGTTCATGGATAGCCGTTTCTTTTCGAACTTTATCATCACACTGGATGATGTATATATTGACCTTTCGTGTAAAGGTCTCGGTGGATCGCAGTATCGCATAGGTACAAGCAAGGAACTGTTTTACCAGCTCGCCGTTTGTCGACATGGATGTGTCGATAGCTATGACAAAATCCTCAATGCGCTTCTCCTCTTTGGTCTCGGGATATTCAATCAATGGCATATTGCCGAAAATCCTCAGGCCATATGTGTAATAGGTATAGTCAAAGGCATCTCCGTCGACTGCAAGCACTTCGCGCGGCACAGCAAACCTGCGCAGGAAGGCGCGATAGTCGACATCATCGCGGACGGCAACCTTGATCTGTTCGAGAACAGCCTCGCCGCCTGTTGCCTGCCCAGCAAGAACCGTCTCCATGGCGGTGCGCGTCTTTTCAGAGCGATCTTTCCACTGGTCATCCTGCTTTTTATTGTCGTTATCGTCCTTGTCGGGCATATCCCAAAGGCCATGGTCGTCCACAAGGAATGTTCGCTGAAGGCGCGCGACCTGATATTCATCAAGATCCTGCCTCAGAAGATAAAGATATATCCTCTCGGCTGTAAGGACCGGCATCTCAGCCCTCATCTCGCCATACACCCTCTGTTTAGCCGGCGAATACCCGGACTCAAGGCAGGAGTAACGAAGGTCGTCAATAATGCTCTCGACGGTAATATCGCAGGCAAGATCCCACAGCTCGGGCACTCTTCCTCTTTTCTTTGCAATATGCCTGAGCATACAGTGAAACAGCGTGTGCATATATGCACGATTGCACACTACTCTGCCCCGCATATATCGTTCGGCAAGAAAATTGCCGTTGTAGAAGAGTGTCACACCATCGGTGGCCATGCTCAGGGTCACATTGTCGTCGGGCCGAAAATCAAGCCCGCACAGGACAACATCAAGGTACGGCATATTAAGATAGAGCTCATTTCGGGAGGCCTGGAGAATATCCAGCCCGACCTGAGCAAGATTCTTATTCGGCTGTGACATTCGCCCCCTCCTTTCTCTGATCACAGATCAAAATCAACATCCAATCCACGGGGTTTCGCTTTACGCTGCCTCTCAAGCAGCAGCGCGATCGCTTCGGTGCTGCCCTTAATTCGAGCCTGTTCGCAGGCACGTCGGATGATCTCGTCTCCCGGCTTCAGCTTATCCAACAGAAGTTTTAGACCGGCAGCATCTTTCTGCGACAGTTGCCAGAGCACAGCATCCTCTACATTCTGCAAAAGATATTCCACATACTGCTGTTCGGCCTGCTCGGTCAGCTCACGCGGCCAGCGCAGGCGTGTATAGGCAAGGCGAATGGCCGTTTCGGGTTCATACATTCTGCGAAGGTATTGCTCCCAATGACTGTCATATGTGTGGAGATCAAGATTTTTACCTGGAAACACATGATGATAAGGGTATCCTCCACCGCTTATTCTGTAATCAAACGAATGATTCGGTATATTTTCTTCATAGTCCTCGATGTAATCGGGGATAACAAGACGAGTTTCGCTTCCATCGGTCTCATACACTGTTACGTCGAGTTCTTCGTGTATCTCACCGCAGATAAAGGATAGCGCCTCACTCTGCCTTTCCCCCACTCGGGTAAGATGCAGATAGCGAAGCCTGTGGCAGTTCATAAGACATTCGATGCCCCAATGGTCTACCCTGTCATAAAGCCTGAGTGTGTGAAGGAAACGGCATCCGTAAAGAGCATAGCTGCCCACCGAGACAAGATGTTCGGGCATGGTGAGCTCGTGAAGATTGCGGTTATCCCAGTCGCCCTCGTGCCCGCTGATGATACGCACTTCTTCGCCGTCTATAGGCCTTGCCGTAGGAGCAAGTGCATAGTCAGCCAATGCTGTCACAGGCAGGCCGAACAATTCATCGGGCAACACAGCACAGTTGTCGCAGGTAACGGCACGGAGTATCTCAACATGATCATTCTCTCTGCGTATTATAAGTTTCCAATTGCTGATACCGTACAGTGTCCCCACAGATGGATTCTCCTCTCCGTTTTCTTTTGTCATTATACCAAAGTTTGCCCCTAAGGTACAACATATTTGTATCAGTTGCCCGGCGCTTCCTCTTCTGCCCTGATTATGGGACAGCTATCTGTGCTATTCTATAATAAAAAGGAGGATTGATTATGTCACGCATTCTTACCCACGATGAGTTTCAGATCCATCTTGACAGCCATTATATCAGGCACTACGGTGTCCGCGACAGTGACTACTGGTACCCGGCTCCTGCCGTCAATGTAAGACAGTTCGCTCGAGGGACCAAGCTCGTCACCCTGAAATGCCATATCCTCACCGGCGTAGTTACCGAAAGCATTGAGGACCTAACATGATCAAGTAGAAAACCGCCTTTTGCATCTGCAAAGGCGGTTTTTGCATTTTATCGTTTAAATATTCCCCTCAGCACCTGCGATATTGGATTCTGCCCGATCTTCTGATAAGGCTTTCCCCTGAGAAGCAGCTGCTCGACTTTGAGGGTGTAAAGCTCAGAAACATCCATTCCATACGGATTATCCGAAAGAATGACCATATCGGCGATCTTACCCTCTTCAAGGCTTCCTCTTTCTTTTTCATCAAAAGACATCCAGTATGTATTGTATGTGCACATTCTGAGGGCCTGCTGAATGCTCAGCGACTCGCTTCCGTTATTGCACGCCTTATGAAGCCATATGATGGGATTAGGATCGGTGCAGGGTCCGTCGGAGCCAAGGCTCTGCACAATGCCATGATCGTTATACGTTCTGAATGGATTGAGCTTTTCTGCTCGCTTTCCCAGTATGCTTTCAAGATATTCATTGGGTTCGTTAGGCCAATCGATGAAGGCGCTCTGGATCGCAAGCGCTACTCCATACTTCTCGCATATCTCAATTCCCTCTGTTGTGGGGAGGCAGGCATGGATTATGGTGTGGCGGTGGTCCTCGCGCGGAAAATCATCCAACGCATACTTAATGGCTCGCGCAGCCTGATCAAATGCAGCATCACCAATGGCGTGGATCTCGATCTGCATCCCTTCTCTGTTTGCCTTCTTACAGAAATCTGCCACCTGAGCATCTGAATAATACAGAACTCCCCTGTCCTCAGTGCCTTTATAAGGCTCAAGCATGGCTGCATCGGCCGAACCAAAACATCCATCCAAGGCGGCATCGAAGCATCCTCCTATGCGCACCATTTTACGACGTTTTACTTTGCTTATATCCATGGTCTGAAAATAAACTCTCATCTGAAGCCCGTTTCCAAGCCCCTTTGCAAACCAGTTTTCCATATCAACATCCAGGTCCATCGTATATCCTACACCGCTGACCGAATGTATCATGCCTATTCCCTTTGACGCCATATGATCGGCAGCAAGCTGCATATTTCGAATCAGCTTAAGAGGCGGGATCGAGCTGCTTACATAATCCGAGAAGGCAAAAAATGCCTCCTGATTCATTTCGCCGCTGTCTTCATGATATCCACGCAGATCTTTGACCTTCTCTTTGAGGATATCGCGGAGTTTTGTATTTACGACACAGGTATGTCCGTCATACTTTATCATAAACAAAGGCTTATCTGGGCAGACCCCGTCCAGCTGAGTACGAGTGACAAACTTCTTTTCGGCCACCGAATGAGGCGAAGCTCCAAAAGCTATCACCATTTTATCGTCGCATTTAGGAACAAAATCGCGAATCATATCCAATATTTCAGAATTACTCTTCGCATCCGAAACATTAAGTCCTGCAAAAAATGTGGCAAAGCTGGCAAAATGGATATGGCTGTCGCCAAATGCAGGAATGAGTGCCCTGTTACCCAGCTGAACCTTATCGCAGCCTCTGTATTCCGCAGGCAATTCATTGCCCAGCCAGACTATTCTGCCGCCATCCTCAACGAGAAACTTATATACATTATCCTGACTGTCGCAGGTAATGATCTTACCTTCATAAACTCTCATAATGTTTCCTCTTTTATATGTCTGATATGCAGATTATAGCACGAAAGCAAAAAAGCGACAATCTAAAAGAGGTTTATACCTTTCATCGGTAAAAACCTCTTTTTCTGTAATGTTATCTTTTCAGTATCCTGCCCTTTGTAGAAATTGTCACCACATTAAGGGGGATATTCTTTCCGCTTGCCGCCAGAGCTCTCTTTGCTGCATATTCGATTCCGCCACAGCAAGGCACTTCCATTCGCGCAACGGTCAGACTCTTTATATTGTTATTAAGAAGAATTGCTGTCAGCTTACCTGCATAATCCACCTCGTCAAGCTTGGAGCATCCGATGAGGGTGATATGACCTCTGATGAAATCGTTATGAAAGCTGCCATAAGTAAAAGCAGTACAGTCGGCCGCTACAAGCAGATCTGCACCTTCATAGAAGGACGACTTTACGGGCACCAATTTCATCTGCACAGGCCACTGAATAAGGCAACTTTCTTTCATACAGCACCCCTCTTCGTCATCCGAGCACATTCGAGCGCCGGGGCAGGTCCCGGGGCAGGCATCGCTTTTGGAATCTTTTTTTGCAGCCAGTACAGCGGCATGGTCATAAGCCGGAGCTTCGCGCTCTTCAAAGCTGATGGCATTCATGGGACATGCCGGCAGGCAGTCGC
>JAFOHJ010000025.1 GCA_017421885.1 Clostridia bacterium | reverse complement strand
CGCCTCTTATATGGAGGCGGATGTTTTATTTCACTTGGCTCTCCCTATATGTATTATTTAAGAGAGGCATAACCAACCACTCATCAGGCTTCACCTGCCACCCTCCTTGAAACTATTAGGATGCTATGATATGATTTATTTAAAGGATTTTCTGACTCAGGAGGCTTTATAAATGCCTAATATAAGTGATTTTGTTATAGAAAACGGTGTGCTTGTAAAATATCACGGTACCGATAGGGATGTCGTGATCCCCGAAGGTGTAACCTCGATCGGCGATGAAGCTTTTGCCTGGTGCCACAGTCTGAAATCGATCCATATCCCCGACGGTGTGACTTCTATCGGTCAATTTGCTTTTTATAATTGTTGGGCTCTTGCCTCTGTAAATATTCCCGACAGTGTGACCTCTATTGGTGACAGCGCTTTTGCCGAATGCCAATATCTTGAGTCGATTTATATTCCGGATGGTGTAACCTCAATCGACGGCGGGGCTTTTCAAGGCTGCAGCAGTCTTGTGTCGATCCATATTCCCAACAGTATTTCCTCTATTGGTGACTGTGCTTTTTGGGAATGCAGCAGCCTTACATCAATACATATCCCCGACAGCGTGACCTCGATCGGCGAACGCGCTTTTGAAGACTGCAGATGCCTTAATTCAATCAACATCCCCGATGGTGTTTCCTCTATCAGGATGGGAACCTTCTTGAACTGCAGCAGTCTTACGTCGATCAAGCTGCCCAAAAGCATGACTTCTATCGGCGATTGGGCTTTTCAGGATTGCGGCTGTCTTGAATCAATACATATTCCCGACGGTGCTGTCTCAATTGGTCAATTTGCTTTTGAAGACTGCAGCAGTCTTGCATCGCTCAGCATCCCCGACAGCGTGACTTCGATAGGTGATGCTGCTTTCAGAAATTGCAAAGGGCTGGCTTGCGAAAACGGATTTGTTACAGTTCGAAATACTCTGTATAGCTATCATGGAACTAATAAGGAAGTTATTGTTCCGGAAACTGTGACTTCAATTGGCGACGGTGCCTTAAGTTATTGCTGGTTTCTTACGTCGATCAATATTCCCGACGGCGTGACCGAGATCGGCGACGAGGCTTTCAGAGAATGTGATGTCCTTGAATCGCTACATATCCCCGCAAGTGTGACCTCGATCGGCTATAAAGCTTTTGACGGATGCAGTGATCTTACAATTTATGCCCCAAAGGGCTCTTATGCCACAGAATATGCTAAAGAAACCGGTATTCCCTTTAAGGTGATCTGATGTATCATCCAAATAAAAATATCCGCCTCCAATTCCGGAGGCGGATGTTTTGTTTTTTATGCCTTTGTCTTCTTATACTTTGTAACGTAAACCATGCCGATAAGGAAGGCGCAGCCAAAAGCGGCGGCAGCCAGCATAAAGGGCAGCATGGGGTTCATGTCGTAGATAAGGCCGGCAAACAGAGCGCCGAAGATGCTTCCCAGCGAGTTCATCGACTGATAGAAGCCCATTACGGTGTTGCTGTTCTCGGGTGTGGTGCGCGATGCGACGATATTCTGCAGCATGGCAAGGCGGATGGCGTTGAAGCCGCTCCAGATGATATATGCGCCGATAAAGATAGGCTGCTGTGTGAATACGAGGATCAGGCAGGAGATGGCTGTGCTTGCCATGATGGGGAAGACGAAGGTCTTGTTGCCGTCGGTCTTCTTCTGGAGGTACATGCCCAGAGTTGTGTTAAGTCCCAGTGTTACAACAGCGATAACGGCCTTGATGGTGCCGTTATACTGGCTGCCCATGCCGAACTGGTCCTTGATGAAGTAGTTAAAGCACTGCTCATAGCTGTTCTGGCCGATGCCCGAAACGGCAACCGTGGCAAACAGCAGGAAGAGCATGGGGGTCATGAAGTCCTTGGTCGCGGCAAAGGCCGAGAAGGGGTTGGCCTCCTTGATGGAGAGGGGTTTTTCAGGCTTGTGCTTATAGGGTGTGTCGTCCTCGCAGGCCATAAAGAAGAGGATGCCTGTGATGATGAGGGTGACGACCTGGCAGGCAAAGGCGAACTCGACCGAAACGATGCCCATCATGCCGCCGATAAAATAGCCGCAGGCCGATGCAACATTCTGGATGGTGATAAGGGTGGTCAGGTTCTTGCCGCGCTCCTCGATGCCGGAGGATGTGTTTACAACATAGTTCGAGAAGGCTGTGAACATGCCGCCGGTGAAGATGCCGGCAAACATACGGCCGCCGACGACCATGGCCTCGCTCTGAGCCATGCCGAAGATGCCCTGGCCCACGGCATAGCCGATGCCGCAGATGAGCATGATGCGCTTGGTGGGAATATATCCGCAAAGCTTGCCCCAGAAGGGAGAGAAGAGGAAGTTGACGAACATCATGGCGGCAAGAGCAACGCCGAACATGGACGAGTCGAGGCCTCTTTCAACGATCAGGGTAGGAGTTACGGGGTGGGCGAAATTGGCTGCGAGATAAAACAGCACGATAACGCAGAAATAAGCCATAAGCTTGTTTTTCTTCATTTTGTTTCTCCTTAATATTATATTTTCCGACTTTAGATTATACATCTTTACAAAAAATATATCAAGAGCCTCAAAGTAAGCTTTTGAAATAGGACTGGGAACGTATCGGGCGAGCACTGCTCGCCCCTACAGATGTCTGATATCAATAATTCAATTAGCTTTTTCTATAACTATATTATTACTATTTCGTATTCATAATAAAGATACAATATAGTTTGACACACCTATTTATGCTTGGTAACATGATTCTATGG
>JAFOHJ010000195.1 GCA_017421885.1 Clostridia bacterium | reverse complement strand
TCGATGCTGTCTGCAACGACCTCGCAATCATCACAGGTCAGAAGCCTGTAATCACAAGAGCAAGAAACTCTATCGCTAACTTTAAGCTCCGTGAGGGCATGCCCATCGGTGCTAAGGTCACACTCCGCGCTGAGAGAATGTGGGAGTTCCTCGATAGATTCTTCAACATCGCTCTGCCCCGTGTCCGCGACTTCCGCGGCATCCAGAACGGTGGCTTTGATGGCCGCGGCAACTTCGCCATGGGCATCAAGGAGCAGCTGATCTTCCCTGAGATCGAGTACGATAAGATCGACAAGATCCGCGGCATGGACATTGTCTTCACAACAACTGCCGAGACCGACGAAGAAGCCAGAGAGCTCCTCGAGCTGCTGGGCGCTCCGTTTGCAAAGTAATAGGGAGGAGCACAAACAATGGCAAAGAAAGCTATGATTCTGAAGCAGCAGAAGGGCAGCAAGTTCGCTGTTCGTAACTACAACCGCTGCAAGATCTGCGGAAGACCCCATGCTTATCTGAGAGACTTCGGCGTATGCCGTATCTGCTTCAGAGAGCTCGCTTACAAGGGCCAGATTCCCGGTGTAAGAAAGGCTTCCTGGTAATTTTTTACCGAAACCGTAAGTAAGACGCTTCGGCGTCTCAAGAATAGTGGAGGGGGTCGCCCCTCGGAAAAGGTGGCATGCTGCCAATCCCCGCGACCGGCAGCATCCCGGACCTTTTCGAAAGAAGGCGGCAAAATAGACTACTCTCTAACTTCTAATAGGAGGAAAGATAGAAATGCACATCACAGATCCCATTGCTGATATGCTCACACGTATCAGAAACGCTGGCGCTGCTCGCCACGCTACTGTCGATGTACCTGCTTCGGGTATGAAGAAGGCTATTGCTCAGATCCTGCTGGACGAGGGCTACATCAAGGCTTTTGAAGTTACAAACGAAGGCGTACAGGGCAACATCAAGATCACACTGAAGTACACAAACAACAAGGAAAAGGCTATCTCCGGTCTCAGAAGAGTCAGCAAGCCCGGCCTGCGTGTATACGCTGGTGCCGATGAGCTGCCCAAGGTTCTGAGAGGCCTCGGTATTGCTATCGTTTCCACAAGCAAGGGCATCATGACAGACAAGAAGGCTCGCGAACTCCATGTTGGCGGCGAAGTTCTGGCATTTGTCTGGTAATCTAAGAGGAGGTAAAGGAATATGTCTCGTATTGGCAGAATGCCTATTGCCATCCCCGCCGGTGTTACCGTGGAAGTCAATGGCAATGTCGTAACAGCTAAGGGCTCCAAGGGCGAGCTCGTTAAGGAGATGCACCCCGATATGATCATCGAGGTCAACGGCAGCGAAGTTATCGTAAGCCGTCCCTCCGAGAATAAGATGCACAAGTCCCTCCACGGCCTGACACGCACACTGGTCAACAACATGATCGTTGGCGTAAACGAAGGCTTTAAGAAGGAACTGGAAGTTAAGGGTGTTGGCTACCGCGTAGCTATGGAAGGCAACGTACTGGTCATGAACCTCGGCTTCTCGCATCAGGTTAAGGTAGAGCCCGTTGATGGCATCACCATCACAGCTCCCACACCCAACCAGATCGTTGTAAGCGGTCTGGATAAGCAGCTGGTTGGTCAGATCGCTGCTGATATCCGTAAGAAGAGAGAACCCGAACCTTATAAGGGCAAGGGTATCAGATATGCTGGCGAGGTCGTCCGTACTAAGGAAGGCAAGACCGGCGGTAAGAAGAAATAAGGAGGTGCGCACAAATGGTTAAGAAGTATGATTCCAACGCTCAGAGACTGAAGAGACACAAGAGAGTGCGCGCTCACATTTCGGGCACTGCTGCTACTCCTCGTCTGGCAGTTTTCCGCAGCGCTAACCACATCTATGCTCAGGTCATCGACGATGTAGCCGGCAAGACACTGGTTGCAGCTGCAACAAATGAGAAGGACTTTGGCACATACGGCGGCAACGTCGAGGGTGCTAAGAAGCTCGGCGTAGTCATCGCTGAGAGAGCTCTCAAGGCAGGTATTGAAAACGTTGTCTTCGACCGCGGTGGTTATCTGTACCACGGCCGTGTCAAGGCACTGGCAGAAGGCGCCCGCGAGGGTGGACTCAAGTTCTAATAGGAGGAGTTAAGAAATGGCTAAGTTGATTGACGCCTCGACACTTGAGCTGACCGAGAAGGTCGTTACCCTGAACCGTGTTTCCAAGACAGTTAAGGGCGGACGTATCTTTAAGTTCGCAGCTCTCGTAGTTGTCGGCGATGGTAATGGCATCGTAGGCTACGGCCTCGGTAAGTCCTCCGAAGTTCCTGACGCTATCCGCAAGGGCATCGAGGATGCTAAGAAGAATCTCGTAAAGATCTCCCTCGAGGGTACAACAATCCCCCACGAGGTAATCGGCAAGTTTGGTGCAGGCCGCGTTCTGCTCAAGCCCGCCGCTCCCGGTACCGGTGTTATCGCCGGCGGCGCTGTTCGTGCCGTTGTCGAGGCTGCTGGTATCACAGATATCCGTACAAAGTGCCTGCGTTCCAACAACCCCGCAAACGTTGTTGCTGCTACAATGCAGGGCCTGATTTCGCTCAGAGATGCTCAGCAGGTTTCCGCTCTCCGCGGCATCCCCGCTGACCAGCTTAGATAAGGAGGGTTTTAACAATGAACACAATCAAGGTTACCCTCGTAAAGAGCCTCAACGGCAGACACAAGAAGCACATTGCTACAGCTAACTCTCTTGGCCTCACAAAGATCGGCAACGTAACAGTTCAGCCCGACAACGAGATGACAAGAGGCAAGATTGCCCAGATCGCATATCTGGTCAAGGTAGAAAATAACTAAGGAGGGTGCTTAACATGAAACTGCATGAAATCATGCCCGCAGCCGGCAGCACAACAGTCGGCAAGCGCAAGGGCAGAGGTGTTGGCACCGGCAACGGCAAGACAGCCGGCAGAGGCCACAAGGGCCAGTGGGCTAGAAGCGGCGGCGGCGTTCGTCCTGGCTTCGAAGGCGGCCAGATGCCTCTGACAAGAAGACTCCCCAAGAGAGGCTTCAACAATGTTTTCGCTAAGAACTATTGCGAAATCAACCTCAGCGATCTTAACAAGTACTTCGAAGATGGCGTAGAAGTCACAATGGAAGCTCTGATCGAAAAGCGTCTGGCTGAAAAGAAGTTTGACGGCTTCAGAGTTCTCGGTGGCGGCGAGCTGACCAAGAAGCTGGTTGTTAAGGCTAATGGATTTACAAACTCCGCAAAGGAGAAAATCGAAGCCGCAGGAGGAAGGGCGGAGGTGATCTAAGTGCTTGATACAGTACGCAACGCATGGAAGATCCCTGAACTTCGTAAGAAGATCCTTTTCACGATTGTAGCACTGGTCGTTTACCGTCTTGGTTATGCGATCTATGTACCTTATGTAGATACTAAGATGCTGGCTACACAGTTTGCAGCATTTGGCTCGACCATCCTGGGATATTTCAATATCCTTTCGGGTGGCGGCCTCTCGACTGCTTCGGTATTTGCACTTTCGGTATACCCCAACATTAATGCGTCGATCATCATGCAGCTTCTGCAGGTTGCAATCCCCGCCCTTGAGCGTATGGCTAAGGAAGGCGGAGAGGAAGGCCGCAAGAAGCTTGCACAGATCACAAGATACGTCACAGTTGCTATCTCGCTCGTCATGGGCTACAGCTACTATGTAATGCTGAAGAGCCAGGGCGTCCTGACACGTACAGACGTATGGAGCAACATCGTAATCGTTGTTACATTTGTTGCCGGCGCATCCTTTGTTATGTGGCTCGGCGAGCAGATCACCGAGAAGGGCATTGGCCAGGGTATCTCCCTGATCATCTTCATCGGTATCGTAAGCCGCGGTCCCCAGGCCGCACTCGGCATGATCTCCAGCGTAATGGCCGGAACTCTTGCCTGGTGGAAGGCTCTGCTGACAGTGGTCCTCTTCGTAGCCATCATCGCATTCGTAGTATTCTTCACAAATGCTGAGCGCAGAATTCCCGTTCAGTATGCGAAGAGAGTAGTTGGCAGAAAGCAGTACGGCGGACAGAGCACACATCTGCCCATGAAGGTCAACATGGCCGGCGTTATGCCCGTCATCTTTGCCTCCACAATCGTAACCGTACCCTCCACCATCGCTGCCTTCTTCACACCCGCAGAGGGTTCCTTCTGGGCAGGCTTTGTAAAGGCCTTCTCGCAGGGCGCTCCTCTCTATATCATCGTTTATCTCCTGTTGATCTTCGGTTTCGCTTATTTCTACTCTGCGATCCAGTTCAACCCCATCGAGGTAGCTAATAACCTCAAGAATAACGGCGGCTTCATTCCCGGCTTCCGTCCCGGCAGACCCACATCCGACTTCATTGCTAAGGTCCTCAACAAGATCACCATGATGGGTGCTATCTTCCTGGCAATCGTCTGCGGCCTGCCCCTCATCCTCTCGAACATCGAGGGCATGGGCGGCCTGGGTGTCGGCGGTACATCGGTTATCATCATGGTCGGTGTTGCTCTTGAAACAGTTAAGGCTATCGAGACACAGATGATGATGCGTCACTATAAGGGCTTCCTTGAATAAGAAGCTCCTTGCTTAGGAGATGAATTAAAATGAGACTTATACTTTTAGGCGCTCCCGGCGCAGGTAAGGGCACGCAGGCTGATTTCATTAAGGATAAGCTTGGCATCCCTTCGGTTTCCACCGGTAATCTGCTCAGAAGCGCAATGGCTCACGGCACAGAACTCGGCAAGCAGGTCGCAGCCTACATGGACGGCGGCAAGCTGGTCCCCGACGAACTGGTCATCGAACTGGTTAAGGAGAGGATCGCTCAGCCTGACTGTGCAAACGGTTTGATTTTCGACGGATTCCCCAGGACTGTTGCTCAGGCAGAGGCCCTGGACAAGGTAATGAAGGTCGATATGGCAGTTTTCCTTCATGTTGAGGATGATGTCATTGTAAACCGCATGAGCGGCAGACGCACCTGCCCCGAATGCCAGACCACATACCACGTTGTAACTCATCCTCCCAAGGTTGAGGGTGTGTGCGACAAGTGCGGTGCGCAGCTCGGTATCCGCAAGGATGACCAGCCCGAGGTGGTGCGCCAGAGGATCGCGATCTATCATGAACAGACCGAGCCTATAGTTAAGTATTATCAGCAGCAGGGTCTTCTCGTAAATATCGAGAGTGAAGACACTGTTGAGGGTACTTCGGCACTCGTAGCGAAAGCTCTGGGTATCGAAGCATGATAAAGATAAAATCATCGCATGAGATAAAGCTCATGCAGGAAGCCGGCCAGATCGCCGCCGCAGCTAGAGCTGCGGCAGGCGCCCTGGTCGCTCCCGGGATCACCACCCGAGAGCTTGACGAAGCAGCACGCAAAGTCATAACAGGCTATGGTGCGAAACCCTCCTTCCTGAATTACCACGGATTCCCCGCCAGCATCTGCTGCAGCATAAACCAGCAGGTCATCCACGGGTTCCCCGGTAAGTACAAAATCAAGGAAGGCGACATCGTCAAGATCGATGTGGGAGCAAACTACATGGGATACCATGGTGATTGCGCTGACACATTCGCGGCGGGCAAGATTTCCGCCGAAGCGCAAAAGCTTATTGAGGTGACCCGGCAGAGCTTCTATGAGGGTATCAAACTGGCCAGAGAAGGCCAGAGAGTATCCGACATTTCGCACGCAGTGCAGGAGTATGTTGAAAGAAACGGCTTCTCGGTAGTGCGAGATTATGTTGGCCACGGAGTTGGTTCCGAGCTTCATGAAGCTCCCGAGGTACCAAATTACGGAAATCCGGGCAGAGGCGCCCGGCTTGTCGCCGGAATGACACTTGCCATCGAACCGATGGTAAATGCAGGTGGCTATCAGGTGAAAACTCTGAGAGATGGCTGGACGGTCGAGACAATCGACGGAAGTCTGTCGGCTCATTATGAGAACAGCATCCTGATCACCAAAGGGGATCCGATCATTTTGACGGTGCCCCCTGTTAAATGACAAGACCCGGCACACTTAAAACCCTGAAGGAGACAATCCATGCCAAAAGAAGACATGATCGAAGTTGAAGGTACCGTTATAGAGGCGCTGCCAAATGCAATGTTCCAAGTTGAGATCACCGGCGGCCACAGTGTGCTGGCCCACATTTCCGGTCGTCTCAGAAAGAACTTTATAAAGATCCTCCCCGGGGATAAGGTGACACTTCAGATGTCGCCCTACGACCTTACTAAGGGCAGGATCACCTGGAGATCTAAATAAGGATCACACGTTAACAGGAGGATAAAAACAATGAAAGTTAAGCCGTCTGTAAAGCCCATCTGCGAGAAGTGCAAGATCATCCGCAGAAAGGGCCGCGTTATGGTTATCTGCGAAAATCCCAAGCACAAGCAGAAGCAGGGATAAGAGAATTTTTTGGAGGTGTAAAGATAAATGGCTCGTATTGCCGGTGTTGACCTCCCTCGTGAGAAGAGGGTAGAGATTGGTCTGACCTATATCTATGGTATCGGTCGCAAGCTCTCTAATGATATTTTGGCTAAGACAGGTATTAATCCTGACACAAGAGTTAAGGATCTGACAGAAGACGAGGCTGCAAAGCTGAGAGAGGCTATCGAAAAGGAATACGCTGTAGAAGGCGACCTGAGAAGAGAAGTTGGCCTGAACATCAAGCGTCTCGTTGAGATCGGTTCCTACAGGGGTCTGCGTCACCGCAGAGGTCTGCCCGTAAGAGGACAGCGCTCCAAGACAAATGCAAGAACACGTAAGGGTCCCAAGAAGACCATTGCTAACAAGAAGAAGTAAGGAGGGAACGAGATAATGGCTAAGGCACAGGCTAAGAAGGGTGCAGCAGTTCGCACAAAGCGCCGTGAGCGTAAGAATATCGAAAAGGGAGCCGTTCACATTCGTTCTTCCTTCAACAATACCCTGGTCACAATCACCGACCTCAAGGGCAATGCCATTTCCTGGGCATCTGCCGGTGGACTCGGCTTCAGGGGTTCCAGAAAGTCTACTCCCTATGCCGCTCAGACAGCTGCTGAGACAGCTGCAAAGGCAGCAATGGAGCACGGCCTCAAGACAGTAGAAGTATACGTCAGAGGTCCCGGAGCAGGCAGAGAAGCAGCTATTCGTGCACTTCAGGCAGTAGGCCTCGAAGTCAACATGATCAAGGATGTAACACCCATCCCTCACAACGGTTGCCGCCCCCCCAAGAGAAGAAGAGTTTAATCGAGACAGGAGGAACAAATTATGGCAAAGAATATGCAGCCCATTGCAAAGCGTTGCAGAGCTCTGGGCATTTCTCCCGCTGTCATGGGTTATGCTAAGAAGAACACAGAGAAGCGCCATCCCGGCAGCCAGATGAGAAAGAAGAAGAGCGAGTATGCAATGCAGCTCAACGAGAAGCAGAAGGTTAAGTTCATCTATGGTATTCTCGAGAAGCCCTTCCGTGCTTACTTCGAGAAGGCCCTGACAATGCAGGGCAAGACAGGTGAGAATCTGCTTCAGCTCTGTGAGCGCCGCCTTGACAACGTCGTATATCGTGCAGGTTTCTCCTCGACACGCCGCGATGCTCGTCAGCTGGTTTCTCACGCACACTTCACAGTCAACGGCAAGAAGGTCAACATTCCTTCTTACCTCGTAAAGCCCGGCGATGTCATCGCTATCCGCGAGAAGAGCATGTCTACAACAAAGTTCAAGACAGTTCTCGAGCAGAACGCTACACTGGCAGTCGTTAACTGGCTGAGCGTTGACAAGACAAAGGGCACAGCAACAGTTGCTACAATGCCCACAAGAGACGAGATCGACTTCGAGGTCGCTGAAAACCTCATCGTCGAGCTGTACTCCAAGTAATACGCTGCGGCTTTTGGCTGCGCGCGCACGAATATTTGTTATTGTTAACGTTATAGGAGGGTAATGAATGATCGCTATTGAAAAACCCCGTATAGAATGTGTTGACTTCCAGGCTGACGGCTCCTACGGCAAGTTCGTTGTCGAGCCCCTCGAGCGTGGATACGGCACAACCCTCGGTAATTCTCTGCGCCGCGTTTTGCTTTCGTCACTTCCCGGCACAGCTGCTACGAGCATCAAGATCGACGGTGTTCAGCATGAGTTCTCCACCATTCCCGGTGTGAAGGAAGATGTCACCGAAATCGTGCTCAATGTTAAGCAGATCACAGCTAAGCTTCACACCGAAGGCAAGAAGATGGCAGTCATCGACGCTGTCGGCCCCGGTGTTGTCACAGCAGGGGATATCAAGTGTGACTCCGAGATGGAGATCCTCAACCCCGAGCTTCATATCGCCACCCTGATGGAGGGCGCAAAGCTGACAATGGAACTGTGCTTTGATCACGGACGCGGATACGTCCCCAGCGACAGAAATAAGCAGCCTCAGCAGCCCATCGGCGTTATCGCCGTAGACTCTATCTACACACCTATTCACAAGGTCAACTACACAGTCGAGAATACCCGCGTTGGTAATATGACCGACTATGACAAGCTGACACTGGAAGTCTATACAGACAAGACGATCACAGCTAAGGATGCTGTATCGCTCTCGGCTAAGATCCTCACAGATCACCTCAACCTCTTCGTTGAGCTGAGCGAGGAGATCGGCTCCAGAGCTATCGTTGTAGAGAAGAGTGAATCTACTCAGGATAAGGTTCTTGAGATGACAATCGAAGAACTCGATCTGTCCGTCCGTTCCTTCAACTGCCTCAAGCGTGCAGGCATCAATACAGTGGCCGATTTGGTCAACACGACCGAAGAGGATATGATGAAGGTCAGGAACCTCGGAAGAAAGTCTTATGAAGAAGTTGTCAACAAGCTGTCTGACATGGGACTTTATTTGGCAAAAGCGGAAAATCAATAAGATACAGGTGGTATTCGTGCCCGGGGGCACTCGGGCACGGATGCCGGTTTTAAATAAGGAGGTATAAGATTATGCCCGGAACACGCAAACTCGGCAGAACAACCGACCATCGTATGGCTATGCTCAGAGCTATGGTCACATATCTGCTGGAAAACGGCAAGATTGAAACAACAGTTACAAGAGCCAAGGAAGTTCGTCCTCTGGCTGAAAAGATGATCACACTCGGCAAGAAGGGTGACCTGAACGCTAAGCGCGCTGCTATGGCTTTCATCACAAAGGAAGACGTTGTAAAGAAGGTCTTCGATGAGATCGCTCCCAAGTACGCTAGCCGCAACGGTGGTTACACACGCATCACACGCATCGGCGTAAGAAGAGGCGACGCTGCTGAGATGGCTATCATCGAGCTTGTCTGATCTGAATAACTCAGAATTAAATAATAACAAGCCTTAAAGGGGATTGTTCCGAGATTGATGCCTCGGAACAATCCCTTTCCTTTTTGCATGGATTTATTAATGCCTATAAGTTATAAAGAAGGCGAGTATTCCGATGTGTAATTGCAAATAGGATATAAAATAGCTTTACAGGTGGATATTTGATTAGGTATAATATAGCTATCAAATAACGAAAGGAAGTATTTCCAATGAACATCGAAAGATTTGAAGGCACAGGCAGAATGAGCAGATGCGTTAAGGCAGGCGGCATGATCTTCCTCTGCGGTCAGACCGATACAACAGCTCAGGACGTTCAGGGACAGACAAAGAATGTTCTTGCAAAGGTTGAGGATCTGCTGAACAAGTACGGCTCCGACAAGCAGCATATGCTGGCAGCAACCATCTATGTTAAGACAATGGATGATTTTGCAGCTATGAACGAGATCTGGGATGCGTGGGTAGAGAATGGCCACGAGCCCGCGAGAGCTTGCGTACAGGCAGAGATGGCTCGCCCCGACATTCTTGTCGAGATCGTTGTCACAGCCTGCGAGAAGTAATTTTAAAGGCATTAAAAATCCCTTACCGACCGGTAAGGGATTTTTAATGTTCTTGTGATCAATTCCAGTCACAGACGGCATCAAGATGGCGGCTGTAATCGATAACCATATCCATTCTGCCGCTTGAATGTTCCCAGGCATAGACACTATAGCCGAAAATTTTCACTCCTAACCCATCACGCCAAATATGGCTGAAGAAATAGTCATAGGAAAGTGCAGAGGTTATAAGCAAACGGCTTCCATCAGGAGAAAAACAGTAGTCTGTGCACATTTTTAAGCACTCAGTTTCTTCGCCGGTGCTTATGTTTTTTACAATAAGTGTATTGTTTAGTGTATATGCTAAATATCCGGATGAGAACTCGGGTTTTCTTCCCTCGGCAACAACTGTTTCGGTTTCAAGATCATACTGATAAGCGTTTATAAACCCTTCCCGGGTTTCATAGAATAGTGTTTTGCCATCATCGCTCCATGTGTGGTCCACAAATGCATTATCTTTTATAAGAACTCGTTTGGTTCTGGAAGGTAGGTCATAAAGAATGATATCTTCGTCTATGATGAAGCTGATTTGACTGTTATTTCTGATAGCTATTTGTTCTACTTCCTTATAGTCGTTCTTATATATAATTTCTTCGGCTCCTGTTTCAAGAGAATATAGTGAGATTGTTTCACTTCTGAGTAAAATCAGCTCTTTTTTATTCAAAAAAAGAGCCTGGTCTGAGTGGGGAATATTTTCAATATAGCTATCGGTAGAAAGGTCTAATATACTAACCTCGTATATGTTTTCCCCGGATTTGACAAGAGCAAGACCATCAACATTTAAGGACATACGATAATAATAATAGGTAAAAGAAAGAAGAATAAGCACGACTGCTATGCAGAAAACCAATATGAGCTTTTTTTTCATTTCATCACCTTCCTTTAATATAATACTATAATAGCATACCGGCTTATCTGCTGTAAACACAAAAGGCCACTCGTTAAGAGTGGCCTTTGGTTATGTATTTAAGAAATACTTATCTCTCGTAGACGATCTCGCCGTTGATGATAGCTACATCGACCTGAGAAGAAATCTCTGTCAGGGGGTTGCCGCTGTGGATGACAACATCAGCATCCTTGCCAACTTCAAGGGAACCGACTCTGTCGCCGATGCCTGTAGCGTTAGCAGGATTGATTGTGATTGCCTTCCAAGCCTCTTCCATGTCGAGACCGGCGTTTACAGCCAGGCCTGCGCACAGGGGCAGGTTCTGCAGAGGAATTACAGGTGCGTCTGTGATGATCGAGATGTTAACGCCGGCCTTGTTGAGGATGCCCGGTGTCTCGAAAGACTTGTTGCGCAGCTCGATCTTGCTCTTCTTGCCCAGTGTGGGGCCTACGAATGCGGGCAGGCCTTCCTTAGCCAGCTCGTCAGCGATGAGGGCGCCGTCTGTGCAGTGGTCGAGTGTGATGTCGATATCGAACTCGCGAGCGATGCGGATGGATGTGAAGATATCGTCAGCTCTGTGAGCATGAGCCTTGATGGGCATTTCCTTCTTCAGGACGGGGATCATAGCCTCGAGCTTCATGTCGAAAGCAGGATTCTTGCCGGCTTCCTTATCTTCCATATATCTCTTTGTCTTGAAGAGCATCTCGCGCAGAAGGGCAGCTGTAGCCATTCTTGTGGAGGGAGACTTCTTCATGTTGCTGTAGCAGCGCTTGGGATTTTCGCCGAAAGCGACCTTCATAGCGATGTTGTCCTTGAGGATCATGTTGTCGACTCTCTTGCCGTGGAGCTTGATAGCGACGAATGTACCGCCGATGACGTTAGCCGAACCGGGGCCTGTGACGGCTGTGGTGACACCGCCCTTAACAGCGTTGAGGAAAGACTCGTCAATGGGGTTGATGGAGTCGATAGCTCTCAGGTGAGGAGTGCAGGGCTCTACGATCTCGTTATAGTCCATGCCTTCCCAGCCCATGCCTTCGTTGTCGAGGCCGATGTGGCAGTGAGCATCAACAAAACCGGGAACTACGAGGCGGCCGTTAGCATCGATGACCTGAGCGCCTTCAGCCTCGAGGTTCATGCCGACTGCCTTGATTTTGCCGTTTTCGATGAGGACGTCGCCGCCGATGAGGTCGGGGCCAGCCATTGTCTTAACGTGACCGTTCTTAATAAGAATCATGATGATCTAACTCCTTCATAATTTAATATCGGTATGTTTATTTTACTCTAATAAAGGAAAAGTTGCAATAGAAGATACCAAATTATCCGGTTAAAATGTTTTGAGAGAGGAAGCCGAAAACAAAAAGCTCCACTGAAAAGTGAAGCTTTTTTGGATATATAGGGAATAAAGAGAGAAATAATGCTTATCTGCACAGCGGCATGGTGACACGGATAGCAGTGCCGACGCCTTCCTTGGAGGTAAGGCTGATCCTGCCATCATGAAGTGATGCCGAATGCTTTACAATGGCAAGGCCGAGGCCGGTGCCGCCGGTTTCCTTGCTGTGGCTCTTGTCAACACGGTAGAAGCGTTCGAAGATACGGCTCTGGTGCTCCAGAGGAATGCCGATACCGTCATCACGAACCTCGATATAGACTGCTTTTCCGTCATCAGAGCCGGTGGTAAGCCATACATGGCCTCCCGGTTTATTATATCGGATGGCATTGTCACACAGGTTATAGATCATCTCGTCGAGGATCTTGCGGCTGCCCATGACATAAGCTTCGCTGCCGCGCACCGTAAGGGTTATTCCTGCCTTTTCGGCATTGAGCATAAGCAGGTCGGCTGTATGACCGGCTATTTCATTGAGGTCGAGCTTTTCAAATGTGGGAGCCGAGTCGGCTGTGTCGAGCTTCGACAGCTTTATGATGTCGCCTACCAGCGTAATAAGACGGGAGGCCTCGGAATGGATCCTTGCGCCGAAGGAGCTTACGTCTTCGGGGCGGCACATTCCGTATTCCAGCATTTCGGCATAGCCTGAAATGCTTGTAAGAGGGGTTTTGAGCTCGTGAGATACATTTGCCGTGAACTCCTGGCGCTGGCGTTCGTGCTGGCGCTCGCGGCGCTGATATTCGCGCAGACTGGCCACGAAAGGCTCGAGCTCGGGATAGGGAACCTTTGAAGCGGGGTCGTCGAGATGGGCGCCCAGCTGATTTATGGGGTCGACCAGCTGCTTTGTCAGCATCACCGAGAAGATGATGGAGAGAAGCAGGGCGGCTATTGCTGCGATAAATACGATATAGAGGGTGGTGTTATAGAGGCTCCACACCGTTCTGACTTCCTGTGCTGTTCTCAGAATATTTCCGTCGGAGAGCCTGATGGCACAATAATATGTGTCGGCACCCATGGTGGATGAATGACGGGTGCTGAGGGCAGAACCGTCGCTGAGAGCCCTGATGACCTCTTCACGGGTCGAATGGTCGTCCATCGTGTCGCTGGGGACATCAGTGTCATACAGTATGGTGCCGTTGGAGGCTATAAGTGTGAGCCTGTATCCCTTGCTGCTGAAGGCAGAGAGATCGGCGCCGTTATTGTAGGCTTCGGCCACCGTTTCGGTTATCGAGCGGATGTTTTCCTCGGCCTGATTATAGAAGGCTGTGCGGAAAAACAAGCTTGTGACAAGAGCGGTTACCAGCACACAGATGGTACCCATGAAAAAGAGGCGAGAGTTTATTTTAACTTCCATCGCAGCGCCTCTTATTCGATCTTATAGCCTACGTTGCGCACTGTTTTGATATGGCTGCCCTCATCGCCGAGCTTTTGGCGAAGAGTCTTGATATGCATATCAACGGTGCGGCTGCCGCCTTCATAGTCGGTGCCCCAGACCACATCCATGATGCGGTCGCGTGAGAGGACTATGCCGCGGTTTATAATAAGATGTTTTAAAAGCTCGTATTCCTTGAAGGTGAGAAGGCAATCGTCCTCATTAATTTTTACTGAGTGGCGCTCGTCATCCAAAGTGATGCCGCCAAGGGTATATACGGTGGTCTTGACATTATCAACTCTGCGCATAAGGGCCTTTACTCTTGAAAGCAGCTCCATTATGCCGAAGGGCTTGGCAATATAATCGTCGGCACCGCGGTCAAGAGCCATAACGGCATCCAGCTCAGTACTTTTTGCGGTGACCATGATAACACCCACATTGGTAAGTGCGGGAGTCTCGCGGATCTTTTTGAGGATGGTCAGGCCGTCTATTCCGGGAAGCATTATGTCGAGCAGGACCATCTTGGGCACCTGCTTTTCGCACTGGGTGAAGAACTCGCTTCCCGAAACAAACTCCATGGTCTCAAAGCCGCTGCCCTTAAGGGCATAAGCTTCCATCTGGCGGATATTGTCGTCGTCTTCAACGATATAGATCATTCAGAATCACACCTTCACAGGCCTCAGATCAGTTGAGGCCGTATTTTTTCTTATATTCAGAGAAGAGATTGGTGTATTCGGCGTCGTTGCCCGACTTGATGTTGCCGAGGTACTCGTGAGCATCGTACATATCGACCTCCGAACGGATCAGGCTGACTGCAAGGTTGGAGCAGTGGTCAGCGATGCGCTGGCAGTTTGTGATAAGGTCGGAGAATACGAAGCCGGTCTGCTGTGTGCAGGAGCCGGTCTGCAGGCGGTCGATATGGCCTTCCTTCATGCGGTAGCGAAGCATATCTACTACCTGTTCGAGGGGCTCGACGCGGTGAGCAAGCTTGCTGTCCTGCTGAGTGAAGGAGTTGACGGTCACGCCGATGATATCGGATACAGCCATCTTCAGATTCATTATATCATTCTGAGCAGGCTCGGAAAAGACGATATTTTTGCTCTGAAGTTCGTCAGCCGTCTTGGCAAGGCCGAGGGCATGGTCGCCGATACGCTCGAGGTCGCCGATGGAGTGAAGCAGCAGGGCGACCTGGCTCTGGTCGGCATCGGAAAGGCTCTCGCGGCCAAGGGCGAGCAGATATGTGCCCATCTTGTCTTCGAGGACATCGACACGGTTTTCAAGCTCTACGACTTCATCGTATACTTCCTGATCGAAGCTGTCAAAGAGGGTAAGAGCCTTGCGGCAGGCATCAAAGGAGAACTCGGCCATCATATTGGCTACCTGGCGGCTCTGCTCAACCGCAACTGTAGGTGTGGCAAGCAGACGCTCGTCGAGAAGCGAGAGCTCGAAAGCCTGCTGGGGTTCGGAAGTTTCGTCTTCCTTGATGGTGGCATAGGCCAGCTTTTCGAGGAGGCCTGCCATGGGAAGCATGATCGTCGTTGTGATGACATTGAAGGCTGTGTGAACAACGGCGATGCCGGCGGCGTTGATGCCTTGGTTAAGAATAGCGGGCTTGATAAAGAGATATGCCACCGTGTATGCACCCAGGCATACGAGTGTGCCAAGGCAGTTGAAGTAGAGGTGAACGAGGGATGTACGGCGGGCATTCCTGTTTGTGCCTACCGAGGAAAGAAGAGCTGTGGCACATGTGCCGATATTCTGACCCATGATGATGGGGATAGCTGCGCCATAGGTTACCGCGCCGGTGGAGGACAGAGCCTGAAGGATACCGACAGAAGCCGAAGACGACTGGATGATGCCGGTGATAGCGGCACCTGTGAGAACTCCGAAAATGGGGTTCTGGAACAGAAGCAGCAGATTTGCGAACTCGGGCATTGTCTTGAGAGGAGCAACAGCGCCCGACATTGCTTCCATACCGGTCATCAGGACTGCGAAACCCAACAAGATAGAGCCGGTGTCCTTATTGGACGACTTCTTGGTAAACATATAAAGGATGATACCGATGAGCGCGAGGACGGGGGCAAAGTTGGAGGGCTTGAGCATCTGCATAAAGAAGCTGTCGCCCTGAATGCCGGTAAGGCTGAGCATCCATGCGGTTACTGTGGTGCCGACATTGGCGCCCATGATGATGCCGATGGCCTGGCGGAGGGTCATAACACCCGAGTTAACAAAGCCGACTACCATAACGGTTGTGGCCGAAGACGACTGGATAACGGCGGTTACTCCCATACCCAGAAGGAAGCCCTTGAATGTGTTGGAGGTCATGCGCTCGAGAAGGTCCTTGAGCTGGCCGCCGGCCTTACGCTCAAGGCCGTCGCCCATGACGTTCATGCCGTAAAGGAAGAGGGCAAGACCGCCGCAGAGGGCAAATACATCAAAAATTGTCATTTTTCTCTTTACTCCTGTTTTTTCTTTTCATAGATTTTTCATTTTACAGACATATATTATACTGTCTATGTAAAAACAGACATATCCCAATGTAAAATCAATGTAAAATCACATGGGAAAACAGCAATCCCCGCCTTTTCGGCGGGGATTGATTTTGCATATATGTTCATGCTAACATATTAATATAAAACGAAAATTGCTTGTGACCAAAGGAGGGATAAATGTGAAAAAAGATGTTTTAAAACAGATCGCAGAAGATTTCCGCATCTATTTCAAACATTTTATCAAGCCCTCAGAGATATTTCTGTTTATAGTGATCATTGCATTTGCAGTGACTCGAATCTCTCCTTTCACTACATTTATGCCCTTTAGAATATTCTCGATAGACAGAGAGGAGATAGTGGAAATAAATCTGCATGAAGCAGGAGAAAATCTATACACAATAGAAGATGAAGAGCAGATAGATGAGATCGTTGAAACCATGAATGACATAAGATATTGTTTTGCTTTTCCGTATTTTGAGATCATTGGGCATGCAGGAGGATATTTTGAAAATATAATTCTCAGTACGGAAACCGATTCGGCGGCTTTTGATGTATCGGGCAGGCTGATATGCTATAGGAACATCATATATGTCGTTGTGGGCAATGAGGCAAGAGAAATGTCGGACAAATATTTTGCTATGATCCCCGATTGATATAAAAGCCTCCCGAAAGGGAGATTTTCAAATATTTATGCATAAATATAAATATTTATGCTTGACTATCGGGCATATATGTAGTATTATAATCAAGCTAAGAAAATAATACCTTAAAAGGAGATAATAAATATGTCCGTAAAACCCGAAATGCTGTTCCTCAAGCAGGAAGATGTCGTTAAGGCCGGCCTGCTCGATATGAAGATGGTGCTGGAAGTCACCGAAAAGACATTCAAGATGATCGGCGAAGGCCAGGTCATCAATCCCCCCAAGACAATGCTCGGTATGCCCGACCTTGAGAACTGGACATCCTTCTGCATGTCCATGCCTTCTTACATCGGCGGCGATATTGACATTGCAGGTTTCAAGTGGGCTTCCGAAGCCGTATACAATATGGGCAAGCCCGGCATGCCCTATGGCATTGACGTAGTCATGCTGACCGACCCCAAGACAGTTTATCCCAAGGCCATCATGGACGGCACACTCATCACAGCTATGAGAACATCGGCTGCTGCCGGTGTTGCTGCCAAGTATCTTGCAAGAAAGGACTCGAAGAAGGCCTGCTTGGTCGGCGCCGGCGTAATCGGCCGCACAATGGTAATGGCTATGATGGAGGCAGTTCCCTCGCTTGAGGAGATCCACCTCATTGACCTCGACCTGTCCAAGGCAGAGGGCATCGCCAAGGAATATGAAGGCAAGTATAACGTCATCCCCGGCACATCCATCGAGGCTGCCGCAAAGGATGCCGACATCATTGTCACAATGACAACATCCCGCAAGCCTATCGTCAAGACCGAGTGGGTCAAGAGCAACGCTACAGTCATTCAGATGAGCGTAAACGAGATCGAGGAAGGCATCCTTATGAATGCCGACAAGAAGGTCGTTGACAACTGGGTCCAGCTCTCCCATGGCACAGGCACTCTTATCAATAAGGTCGCAACCGAAGGCAAGCTGACCGAGGATATGGTCGCATCGCTGCCCCAGCTGGCCGCAGGCCAGAAGCCCGGCCGCGAGAGCGACGACGAGCTCTGCGTATGCTGCACATACGGCATCGGTTCGGTAGACGTAGCAGTGGCACACAAGATCTATATGAATGCTCTCGAGAAGGGCATCGGCCAGAAGCTCATGCTCTGGGACAATCCCCTCTGGGTCTGATATTAAATCCTATAATAAGAAAATCCCTGACGGATTCCGTCAGGGATTTTGTGTATTTTAGATGACTCGTTTTTCCTTCCACTTGCCGCTTCTGAAGCGGAGGTAAGAGGAAATGCTGTTGAACAGCCAGTGGGGAGGCATTGCCATCCACATACCGATGATGCCCATATCAAAGATGATGGCAAAGAGGTAGGAGCCGCCTACACGGCCGATGGCGAGGCCGGCAATGGCCCAGAACATGGTGAACTTTACGTCGCCTGCCGCGCGCAGCACCGAGGGCATGGGGCCCGAAGATGTACCGAAGAGGATGGTCCACAGGCAGTGCATGGCTACGAGGGTGTGGACATACCATCTTGCATCGGCCGAAAGCTCGTAGAGGTCGAGAACAAAGGGCAGCGACAGGAATACGCCTGTGCAGAGGAACACCGAGCCTATCTGAGCGATCAGCAGAAGCTTCTTGGCATAATAGGTGGCGGCCTCATGGTCGCGCGCGCCCATGCACTGGCCTATGACTGTGGGGATGGCAAGGCTTATGGACGAGTTGACGATGGAATTGAAATTATCCAGCGAGACGGCAACACCGTTTGCGGCGATCTGAGCTGTGCCGAAGGTGGCAATGATGCTGGTGAGGGCAACGCGGCTGACCTGAAAGGCACCGGTCTCGACACCGTTGGGGATGGCGATGCCCAGAATACGTTTGATGAGGTCCATATCCCATGTGAAGATGTTTTTGGGGCTGAGGGAGATCTCGTATTTCTTGTTGAGAAGCAGAACAAAGAGGACTGCCGCCGCAAAAACTCGGGAGATAAGCACCGAGATGCCGACCGCCTCGGCGCCGCCGCCCATGCGGAAAACACCGATATAGTTGCAGAGGACATTGATGATGTTCATCATCAGCGACACCTTCATGTTGATCTTCGAGTGACCCATAGCGCGGAACAGAGCCGAGAAGGCATTATATGCCGCGACGAAGGGGTAGGAAAATGCGGTGATGATAAGATAGACAAGGGCGGCATCCATAACATCGGCCTCGATCCTGCCGAAAAGCAGGGACAGGAGGGGACGGTTGCCGATAAGCACTCCGCCCATAAAAACAAGGGAGATAAGGGTGGCCACCATTACCAGCTGGTTAGAGCTCTTCTGAGCCTTGTTCATATCGCGGCTGCCTATATACTGCGAAACTACGATGGTTCCGCCGGCGGCAAGGGCCGAGAAGACATACTGGAAGATGCCGTTTATCATTTCCGACAGCGATACGCCCGACATGGCAGCTTCACCCGAATAGGATACCATCATGGTGCCCACCATACCTACCATCATTACCAGCACCTGCTCGATGATGATGGGGACGATCAGCTTTCTGAGGTCGGTGTTGGAGAAGAGCTGGCGCTCTTTGGGAAGCCGGTCGCGGGGCGGCTCGATAAGTTTGGAGAAAACAGCGATATATATCACTCCTTTGATTGATTTGGACCGAAAATGATTATAATACTTAAACTATACTTTAAGTCAAGATACCGGGGAAAGAAAAAGCTCCCCGATCACCGAGGAGCAGAGAATAATTAAATAACTCGTTTTTCCTTCCACTTGCCGCTTCTGAAGCGGATATAGCAGCAGATACTGTTGATAGACCAATGGACCGGCATAGCCATCCACATACCGATAATGCCGAAGCCCATGACCATGGCGAACAGATAGGAGAAGCAAAGCCTTCCGAAAACGAGGGCAATGCAGGCGATGGTCATTGTGAACTTTGCATCGCCGGCTGCGCGCAGCATGGTGGGCAGGGGGCCGCAGGAGGTGCCCAGCAGCACCGAGAACACCGAGTGGATGGAGACCAGCACCATGGTGTACCATCTTGCATCGGCCGAGAGTTCATAAAGATTCAGAACAAAGGGCAGCGATGCCATTACGCAGGCGCTGACCAGTATCGAGCCGAACTGGGCGATAAGGAACATCTTTTTGGCGTAATACTGAGCCGCTTCGTAATCGCGCGCACCGACGCACTGGCCGATGACCGTGGGAATGGCAAGGCTGACGGCCGTGTTGAGGAGGGTGTTGATGTTGTCGATGGATACGGCAACGCCGTTTGCGGCGATCTGGGCTGTGCCGAAGGTGGCGATGATGCTGGTGAGGGCAACTCGGCACACCTGAAAGAGTCCCGACTCGACACCGCTGGGGATGGCAATGCTGAGAATACGCTTTAAGATATCGGCGCTCCACGAGAATACGTCGCGGAGATTTATGGATATCTGATATTTTTTATTGAGCAGCATGATGAACATGACCGCTGCGGCGATAAAGCGGGAGATGAGGGCCGAAACACCTACGGCTGCAGCGCCGCCGCCCATGCGGAAAACACCGATATAGTTGCACAGGACGTTGATCACATTCATCATCAGCGACACCTTCATATTGATCTTCGAGTGACCCATGGCGCGGAAAAGGGCTGAGAATGCGTTGTATGCCGCCATAAAGGGGTAGGAGAAGGCGGTGATGATAAGATAGACAAGGGCAGCATCCATAACATCGGCCTCGATCTTGCCAAACAGCAGCGAGAGCAGCGAACGGTTGCCGATAAGCATGGCGGCGAGGAAGATGCAGGACAGCAGCGTGGTTATCATGACGAGCTGGCTGGCCGACTTTCGGCCTTTTTCAAGGTCGCCGCTGCCGATATACTGGGCGACGACGATGGTGCCGCCGGTGGCAAGAGCCGAGAAGACATACTGGAACACGCCGTTTATCATGTCGGACAGCGATACGCCCGACATGGCGGCCTCGCCCGAATAGGATACCATCATGGTGCCCACCATGCCTACCGACATGATGAGGATCTGCTCGATGACGAGGGGAATAATAAGCTTTTTAAGGTCGAGATTCGAAAATATAAGGCGCTCCTTTGGAACGTGGTCGCGAGGCGGCTCGATAAGCTTTGAAAATCTGAGCATAAGCCCTACCTCCTTTTGGCGGCAATTGATGCCATCACCTTATAAACCATAATGGCAACAAGGGCGCCGAGAACTACTGATGCAAGGATGTCGGTGGGGAAATGGACAAACAGATACAGCCTGCTGAATGCAATGACTGCCGCAAGGATCATTGCGGCGATTCCGGCTTTCCTGTTATGGAGGAAGATGGTCACCGAAGCGGCAAATCCGTCGAAGGTGTGGCCCGAGGGGAAGGAAAAGCTGGAAGGCGACTTTATCAGAAGTTCGACCGAGGGGTCGAGCCAGCAGGGACGCTGACGCATGAACAGATTCTTGAGTATGATATTGCCGATAAGGGTCTTAAGTATAAGGGCGGCAAGCATTCCGATGCCGCAGGGGCGGGTCTTTTTGAAGCAGAGCATGAGCGCTGCGATGGCGATCCAAACGATGCCGTCTTCGCCGAGGGTGGTGAAAAACACCATTATTTTATCAAGCAGGGGGGAATGCAGTTCCTGAAGGAAGTATAGAAAAGAAAACTCCCAAGTCATATAGTAGATCCTCCAATATAAATATAATTGCAGAAGAAGCATACCATAAACTGGTCGTAAAAGCTATGCTTTTGACGAAAATCTTGTCTTTTATCCATAGCTATGGTAAAATTAAGTGTCAACCATCCAACAAATCGCACAGGAGACCTTTATGATAAACAATATTGTTAAAAAACTCGATAAGTTCTTCCTTGCCTTCCTGATAATCAATCCTTTTCTCGATGTTATCACAGGCGTATACATCAAGGTCCTCGAGACCATGACCGAGAGCTCCTTCGACACACTTGCCATTCCCGTCACTCCCAGCCTGCTTATCAGAATGCTGGTGCTGGTGCTGTTTGCCTTCTCGGCCCTTATATCCTTCGACAAAAAGGCCATAGGCGCAGCAATACCGGTGGCTGTGGCATGGATAATGTCGGTGGTGGGCGAGATCATGTTCTTCTATTCCTTCGCACTTTACACCGATGTTCAGTATATCGCAAGGTTTGCATATAACCTTGCCGTTATCCTCGTATATATGGCGGTGTTCCGCCGCATGGGTGTTTCCAGGGCCGAGCTGCTTAAGAAGATGGAGGATGTTCTCTGCTTCTCGCTGCTTCTGCTGTCGGCCACCATCATCGTTTCGTATATCTTCGGTATGGGATATACCACCTATGCCGACCGTTACGGTTACCGCGGAACAAGAGGCTTCTTCTATTCGGGCAACGATATCACCGCCATACTTATGGCCGGACTGCCTGTTGTTCTCTGTGCATTCTGCCAGAAGAAGACTCAGGATATAAAGGTTCTGCTGGGATATGACCTCAGCGCCGCCTTCACCGCCATTTGTCTGCTGCTCATCGGCACAAAGACAGCCTTTATCGCCGTTATTGCCGCCATAGGAGCCATGGGCGCCGCTGCGCTGTGGCGCGCCTTTGCCGACAAGGACAAGAGCATCCTGATCCGCATGGTGGTCATGGGCCTTACCATGCTGCTGGTGTTTGCGGTCATGGCCCTTTTCGCGTCCGACTCGATCTTTGCCGAGATCAAGACCTCCTTCACCCACACAACCGAGGTTCTCGACAACGAGGGTGCCGCAACGGCTCTCCTGTCGGGCCGCCAGGTCAAGCTGGCCCGTGCCCTTGAGATGTTCAAGGAAGGCGGCATCTATACATGGATCTTCGGTGTAGGCCGCGGAACCCAGAGCGCCATCATCGAGATGGATCTGTTCGAGGTCATTATTTACTATGGCCTGTTCGGAACGGTGGCCATGCTGTGGCTGTATCTCAAGCTGGGACTGGGCTATGTATGGAGCTTCTTTAAAAATTGGAAGGCTCTCAAGGCCGACCTGATGCCGCTGGCATGCCTTGTATCCCTCGGCCTTTGCGCGGGATATCTGCTGATCGCCGGACATATCCTGTTCAGCGTAACCTCGGGATTCTATTTCTCCTATATGCTGATATACGGTAAGGTGATCTATACCGAGGATATGGACAAGCTCAGCATAATCTGATAACAAAATCCACCCTGCGGGGTGGATTTTTTATGCTAATTTACAGTTGCGTGATAATATGATATCATAATAATATAAAATGAACAGGAGGTGCAGGGGCGATGAAAGGACTTAAAACAGCAGCAGTTTTTATTCTCATATGTGTGGTTCTTTCCGCCTGCGGCAAGGGCGAAAATCCTGATAAAGCTGCTGTGACAGACGCGCTGGACAGAATAGATCTTTCCAAACATGAAGTAATGGTCGAGTGGGACATGCTTATGTGTGAAGGGCATACGAATATAGAGAGGAGCATCCTTTCGGAAGAGGCCGCTGTTCTACTGAATGACTTTATAGAGAAGCTGAGCTATTCCAGAGAAAATGACAGTACTTTTGATGCCGAAGATTATCTGAATCGAAACGGCGAGAATTATTTCCATATCTATGTGTATATGAGCGATAACGAATATATATGGTTTCGTGGTCAGGGCAGCGGTAAATGTCTGGTTTTGCATTATGATGAAACAGGAGAGAGAAAAGCCGCGCTTTTCGATGAAGAGCATAAATCACTGGAAAACTTTTATGAATTCTGTGAAGAATAGGTGACGGAAATGAAAAAGCTGATTTTGATATGGCTGAGTCTGCTGTTTATCGTACTTTCCGCCTGCGGTGCACCGGATGATGCCTATGTGATAGAAAAAAAGCTATGACGGTTTGAGGGCAGTCTGCGGAATCGAGCCTGCCGAGTGGCACATAAACTGAAGAAAAACTCCCCGTTTGGGGAGCTTTTTGCAGTTATTCAAACATAATGAATATTATTGAAAATTTCCCCGATAATCGGGGCGGGTACTATGCAAAATTGGGAAAATCGTGTATTATATAGTAAGCTTAAAGAAAAGATATCTTCGGAGGATATAGAATATATGAGTGAAACCAATACATCCTACAGCTATGAGCTCAATGCCGACGGCAGCGCACGCATCACTTCCTATCAGGGCGATGCGGTATTTCTGACCGTACCCACCGAGCTTGATGGCCATAAGGTCATCGATATCGGCAGATTTGCCTTTTACGGCCTGCCCAACCTCAAGCATGTCAAGCTTCCCGAGGGCGTTGTCACCATTTTTGTAAATGCTTTCTATGGCTGCCCCGAGCTTGAGACTGTCGAGCTGCCCTCGACCATCGACAACAGCGTAAACAACAGCGTTCGTGCCTGCTATAAGTTCAGAGGCTATAAGCTGCCCGATAACCACCCCATGTTCGAGCTTAAGGACGGTGTTCTGTTCGATCACATTATGTCGCTGCTCAGCGACTACCCCGCTGCCTTCACAGCCAAGCGATATGATGTTCCTGCCGGCACCGAGATCATCGGCATCGGCGCCTTTGCTGAGAACACGGTCCTTGAGGGCGTATATCTGGCCAGCAGCGTAAAGAAGATCTCCGACGGTGCATTCCGTGAGTGCGGAGTTCTGCGCGAGGTCACCCTGCCTGACGGCCTTGAGGTCATCGGCAATCAGGCCTTTGCCGCCTGCCCCGAGCTTGAGAGCATCTCCATCCCCGCATCGGTAGTCGAGATCGGCCAGAATGCTTTCTCCAGCTGCTGGAAGCTGTGCGACATCGAGGTGCGCGAAGGCAGCCGACACTACTGCGAGCTGGGCGGCGCCCTCTGCACAAAGGATGGCAAGCGCCTCCTGCGTATGCCCGTCGACGGCCGCACATCCTTCGCCGTTCCCAACGGCGTTGAGAGCATTGCTGCCGGCGCATTTTCGGGCTGCACCGATCTGCGCGAGATCATCCTGCCCATCACACTGAAGAGCATCGAGGGCAGCGCCTTTGCACATTGCTCGGCTCTTGAGAGCATCGTTCTGCCCGAGGGCATCGAGGACATTGCTCCTGCCACCTTCTTCGGCTGCACAGGCCTTGAAAATGTTGTTCTGCCCGACAGCCTTAAGAAGATCGATAAGCAGGCATTCCATTACTGCTTCTCCCTTAAGGAGATGACAGTCCCTGCAGGCTGCGAGATCGACGATGACGCCTTTGGCGGCGACAAGGATACCCTTGAAGAGATCGGTATCGACTACAAGCCGGTCATCACAAGAAAGTAGAGTACAACAAAAGCCACCCCTCGGGGTGGCTTTTTAAGTTAATCCAAAACTATAAGTTCCTCTGATCTTCTGAGCCGTATTCTTGGATCAATATCACAGTTTTCATATATAGATGCTTCCTGCTGCTCGGTCATATAATTTACATAAACAACTATATAATTTTCATCAACATCATAATCAATGGTATTTCCATACCATACCTGATGAAGCTCAAGTTCAGGATGGTCTTCGCTCAGTTCATTTATGTCATATATGAGCTTTTGTGAAACACACCATAGCATACGGCTTTTGACGGTTTCTCTGGTAAGCTTATTATCATTATAGTTATATGCTTGAATCATAAGGGCATTTCCTGCACATACAACTACAAGTAAAAATGAGATTATCGTTGTGAGTAGAAGATATTTGAAAATATTTTTTATCATATCAGGTTCCTGCACTTAGCCTATGTGATTTATTAGGCCCCAAGTTCCGACATATATCTCTTTTATGACATAGAGAAAATTAAACGAACTAAACATCCAGCATAACCAAAGAAAGTTTGCAAAAAGAATAAGCAATAAAATACCAATTTTTTTATTCATATCTCTTGAGTTGTTACCAATCGAATGTTATATCAAGATAGTCAATAATATCAGAAATATGTACTCCAACGGCACGGATATTTGATGTTCCATCAGAATTACTTCCCATTGTTGCTGAAGCTCTGTGCATTGCAACAAGAGTCATCTCACCAAAAGCATTTGCATATACTGGAGCACCACTATCTCCGGACTGGGATGAATAGTCAAATAAATAGGATTGTTGGGCTAAACCAGAGTTTTCATGAGTTGATATTATAGTGCCAACTTGTAGAGCTGATTTAGCTCCACACATATATACAGTAGTATTTTGCGGCGCAGAATAGTATCCCCTATTATATAACGTACAATCATCATTAAACAAAGGTTATAGATACTTCCTATAAAACAATCAATATTTTAACCTGAAAACATAATAATCACCTTTTCTTTAAATATTATTACTATTTTTAGTATATATTTTTAAAGCCTGAATGTCAATGATTTACTTTGATGCCTTGATATTATGGAACCGCCCCTCAGGGTGGCTTTTTTGTTTAGCCCTCTTTTGAATACCCAAAGAGCACTTTATCCTGAAGAGCAAAGGAGCCTTGGACAAGCCCTCTTGTAAATCTTTATTGGCAGGAGTATAATAACTTTATGCGATAAATTAATAAAGAGAAGAGGTTTTTGTAATGACTGCGATCAAAAAAGTGTTCGGCAGATTTATCGGCGATAAGGCCTTCTACGGCATGATCCTCTCCATCGCCATCCCAATGATGATCCAGAATGGCATCACCAACTTTGTCAACCTGCTTGATAATATTATGGTCGGTCAGCTGGGAACCGAGTCGATGTCAGGCGTTGCCATCGCCAACCAGCTGATTTTCGTATTTAACCTCTGTGTATTCGGCGGTATCTCGGGCGCCGGCATCTTCTGCGCCCAGTTCTTCGGTTCGGGCAACAGCGAAGGCGTCCGCCAGACCTTCCGTTTCAAGCTCATCCTCTGCGCGCTGCTGTGCGTTGCGTTCATAAGCATATTTATGCTCTTTGATGACCAGCTGCTGTCGCTC